>JBAQUW010000225.1:0-9441 GCA_049297755.1 Alphaproteobacteria bacterium | reverse complement strand
TCTCCAACCTGTGCGTTTACCACAGGTGACCCCCGATCAAGTCGGGGGAAACCGCGTTTTATTTGACCGCTTGCGCCACCAACGCGGTGCTATGTTTGGCATGGATGCCCGCATTGCGCTGATGATTTTTGGCCTGATGGCTGTGGTAACAGGCTATGCAGGCTACAGCCGCATTAGCAGTGCGCGCGAAGCCAAATTGGCGCGGGAAGTGCAGGCCATTGACCAAGCCCTGACGCAATATCAGAGCGACATGGGCACATTCTTTCCCTTTACCATCACCGACAGCGATGGCGCGACAGACATGGAAGCCTTGTGGGACAAAACCCGCATTAAAGCTGGTTTTGCCACCAACTGGAATGGCCCTTACACCCACATTGAAAGCCGCAAACACAGCGGCTTTGGCACTTGGGGTTTGGTGTATGGGCAGGCCGACCGCACTGATTTTTGCACGCTGGATACGGCGTGCTATGTGTGGATAAGGCTCACCGACGTGCCCGCCAGCCAGTGGGAAGCGGTGAACCGCGTGGTGGACGAAGGCTATGGCAATGCGCCAGAAGCGCCCGACCAGCGCATCAGCCAAGGCCGCGTGCAGGCCGATGGCGAACAGGACCCGCGCCAATTGTTCTTTCGCAGTGTGATGAGAAAAGGATTGTAACCTATGAGCTTATACATCAGCAACTTTGCACATATAAGCCGCCATTTTTTGGCTAAACTCTGTTTTCCCCGACTTGATCGGGGATCTCGTTTGTGCCTTCTCCAACCTGTGCGTTTACCACAAGTGACCCCCGATCAAGTCGGGGGAAACCGCGTTTTATTTTTTGACCCTCTGCGTCAGCAACACGGCAGCATGTTTGGGCTGGATGCGCGGATTTCTCTGGCTATTTTTGGGGTGTTGGCCGTGGTGGCGGGGGCGTATAGCGTACTTACGCTCTCTAGCACTTACGCGGGCAGCTTTAGCCAAGAGTTGGAAGAAACAGGCAAGGCCATTGAGGCCATTCACAACGACCTTGAAACCGATGTGCACAGCGTGCTGATAAATAGCAGCGACAAAAACGCGTTTGTGGCGCTGTATGATTCTGAAGTTATCGCCACCGGCACCCGCGCCCGCACGCGCTGGTTAGGGCCGTATATTAAAGCCACCAGCCCCGTGCACCCCCGCTTTGGCGAAACCCGCATTACCAAAATGGGCAAAACCATTAAAACCGATTGCTACAGCAACGATGGCTGCTACCTGTGGCTGGTGTACGACAACGTGGCCAAAGACGTGGCCAAAGAGGTGAACTACACCTTTGATGGCGGCAGCGAAGGCCTGCCCGAACTGGAAGGCCGCCTGCAATGGCAAGACGGCGTGGATATGAAAAAAGTGGTGCTGTGGTACCGCGCCAGCCGCGTGCTGGGTGGGGTGGGGCAGTAGCCCCCTTCCCTCTTCAACCCCTGTGTAAAAATAATTCCAATGCCCTCTTGACACCAGCCATTAACCTGCTATTTTGCCCAAACGGTGCTATGGGTTAACTATTTGCCTGTATGCGCTAAAGCTATGAAATCAATTTAACAATGTAAGGGGTGTAGCTGGTGGCTCGTATCGCTGGTGTGAATATCCCGACTGAAAAGAAAGTGTGGGTCTCCCTCACTTATATTTTCGGCATCGGGAAGAAATCGTCTTTTGATATTCTCTCAAAAGCAAAAATTAATCCTGACGTGCGCGTGAATACGCTGAGCGACGACGACGTTGCCCGTATCCGTGGCGTGATTGAAGGCGGCCTGCCTGTAGAAGGTGACTTGCGTCGCCAGCTGTCTTTCAGCATCAAGCGTTTGACCGACATGAGCTGCTACCGCGGCATTCGTCACCGTCGTGGCCTGCCTGTTCGCGGCCAACGCACCCGCTCTAACGCCCGTACCCACAAGGGTCCGCGCGGTGGCAAGAAGAAATAATTCGGTTAGGTAAAGGATTATACCCATGGCTAAACCACAAACCACGGCCGCCGACGCCACAGCCGCGCGCGCCAAACGGAAGGACCGCAAAACGGTTTCTACCGGTGTTGCCCACATTAACGCCACCTTTAACAACACATTGGTGACCATCACAGACACCCAAGGCAACGCCGTTGCTTGGAGCAGTGCTGGCCAACAAGGCTTTAAAGGTAGCCGCAAAGGTACCCCCTTTGCTGCACAGTTGGCTGCTGAAGCCGCTGGCCGCAGTGCCATGGAATTTGGCATGAAGTCCATCGACATCTTCATCAAAGGCCCTGGTGCTGGTCGCGAAAGCGCCCTGCGTGCCCTGCAAGCTGTTGGCTTTGAAGTGCACACGATTTTTGACGTGACGCCCATGCCGCACAACGGCTGCCGCGCCCGCAAACGTCGTCGCGTTTAAGGCTGTGGGTGGTTGTTTTTTATAAACAGCCACCCTATATAAAAGTTTACGACCCCCCAAGACTAAACGATACCCACAACAAACAGCAAAAAACAGTAGGAGCAGACCCACATGCAGATTCAGGCCAACTGGAAAGAACTGATTAAACCCAGCAAAGTGAACGTGGCTGCAGGCAACGATGCCCGCAAAACCGCAACCTTTACTGTAGAACCGCTGGAGCGTGGCTTTGGCCACACCATGGGCAATGCGCTGCGCCGCGTGCTGCTGTCTAGCCTGCAAGGTTCTGCCGTATCGCACATTAAAATTGCTGGTGTTGTTCACGAGTTTTCGACCGTGGACGGCGTGCAAGAAGACGTTGTTGACATTATCCTCAGCCTGAAAGCCATGGCCGTGTGCAACCACAACGTGGATGCCAAGGACGTGAGCATTAAGGTGAAAGGCCCAGCTACCGTCACCGCTGGCGACTTTAACCTGCCCGCAGGCGTAGAAGTGATTGACCCCAGCCACTATATTTGCACCGTAAACGCTGGCGCCACCTTCCAAATGGACATGACCATTGGCAACGGCAAAGGCTACAGCCCTGCTGGCAGCCATGTAAACCCTGAGGCGCCTATGGGCACCATCAGCATCGATGCCGTGTACAGCCCTGTGCGCCGTGTTGCTTTTAAAGTAAGCGATGCCCGCGTTGGCCAAGTGACCGACTACGACAAGCTGAGCATGGAAGTGGAAACCAATGGCGTGGTGAGCCCTGAAGATGCCGTAGCTTACGCTGCCCGCATTATTCAAGACCAAGTCAGCCTCTTCATCAACTTTGAAGAAGTGGTGGAAAGCAAAGCCAGCGCCAAAGACATCGTCATCGACATCAACCCCAACTTGCTCATGAAAGTGGACGAATTGGAATTGTCGGTGCGTTCTGCCAACTGCCTGAAAAACGAAAACCTCGTTTACATTGGCGACTTGGTGCAGAAGAGCGAGTCTGAAATGCTGAAAACCCCCAACTTTGGCCGCAAATCTTTGAACGAAATCAAAGAAGTGTTGGGCCATATGGGCTTGGGCTTGGGCATGAAATTGGACAATTGGCCACCAGAGAACATCGAAGAGCTTGCCAAACGCCTCGATAAGAACTATTAAGGCACGAACGTATGCGAAATGCATACAAAAGAGATAAGGAGTAAAATACAATGAAGCATGGAGTTTCCCAACGCCGCCTTGGCCGCAAAAGCAGCCACCTGAAAGCGTTGCTGAACAATATGGCCACTGAGCTGTTGCGCCACGAGCAAATCCGCACCACGTTGCCAAAAGCAAAGGAACTGCGTAAGTTTGTGGAGCCTTTGATTACCAAGGCCCGTAACGCCACCGCCACCAGCACGCTTGCTGTGCGCCGCGACTTGGCCCGCGTGATTAAGTGTGAAGACACCCTGAAAAAGCTGATGGCTGACATTGCCCCCCGCTTTGCCAAAACCCCCGGCGGTTACACCCGCGTGCTGAAAACAGGTTTCCGCCAAGGCGATGCGGCTCCTATGGCCATTATTGCCCTGACCGATGGCGCTGCCAAACCCAAAAAAGCTGCCCCTAAGGCCGCTGCTAAACCTGCCAAAGCCAAAGCTGCCCCCAGGGCTGCTGAAGTTGTGGCTGAAGAGGCTCCTCAAGCCGAGTAATGCACTCCGCTTACAAAAACCGCCCACTGGGCGGTTTTTGTTGCATACAAGCAAACCTTACGCTATATAAGCACCACTTTGACGTCACTTCACCTTTTCACCACATATGGGAGACTTCTCATGCGCATCACCACCCTGCCCGCTGCCTGCTTTGCTGTGCTGATGCTGGCGATGCCAGCCCAAGCGCAGGAGCCTGCGGCCAACCCCACCTACTCTGGCCCAGAGTTCACCCTGCGCCTGCCGAATGACACCAAGCTGAAGGCCGCTTATGTGACGGTGAAGGGCCGAGCACCATGGTCGCCCTCGCATGCGTGCGTGTTTATCCGCAGGCCTAATAGCAGCACCCTGCAATACTGCGGTAAACTACCCGAACGCCCGAATCTAAACGGCCTGATTGCCCTAGAGCACCTTAAGATTACCACCCGCGACAAGGATGACACGAAGAGCCATTGGACGGCACTCCGCTTTTCCTTTGGTTCTTCATATGGAGCCGAAAGCGCAACCTGCTACATGGATGAGCAATTGACCACGCTCAACTGCGGCACCAACACCGACTGATGACACAGCCCCCATAACGGGGGCTGTGTTGTTTTAAAACGCTTTGCTGAAGGGGTAAGCGGCGTAGTTAATGGCGTCGGCCATGCCAGTGCGGAATTCATTGCCTGTCATGATTTGCACATCGGCCACCACAAAGGGGCGCACATAAGTGGTTACATAGTCCATGCCGTGGCCAATCACATGACCTTTATGGAACACCACAGGGGTGAATTCGTAAGTGGTGGGCATGTGGCGGCATTTTTCGTAGCCCGTGCGGTAGAGCCATACGTCATACTTTTGGCCGTTGTTGACAGTCACACGGCGGTATTGCTCAGGGCGGCCAAGGGTTTCCACTATGCCCGTGGTATCAGCCCCATAGGGCACATTTTTCAGGTTATTGGTCAGATATTCCGCCCGCGTGCGCAGGCTAGGCGGGCAGTAATCCGCTGAATGATCCATACCCGAAAACACCAAACTGATGAGTGTTGCGGGCGATGTACACGCCTGACACAACACCAATGCCGCACACCATAAAAACCGTTGGTTTATCATAGGAAAACTGTAGAACACCCCCGCCCCCAACGCCAGCCACGCGCAGCGCTTTACCGCGCGGTGCGCAGCTTTTCAATCACACTGGCCAAATTGGTGATGGTGGTGTCTAAATCTTCGTTCACCACAATATAGTCGTAATCGCGCAGACGGCTACCAATCATATCGGGGTTGGTGAACACATAGTTGGGGTCGTCCAAGTGGTTCATATCATCGCGGATTTTATCCATCCGTTCTTGGCTGAGCGGCTTGCCGCCCATGGCTTGGCGTTTGTTCAAGCGGTCTTCCAACGCCTGCAAGCTGGGAGGTAGTACAAGCAAAGTCAGCACTTGGCGCGGCATTTTGGGCAAAATTTGTTTGACTCCCGCCCAGTTGAGGTCAGACAACGCATCGGTGCCCGTGTGCAAAATACCCTCCACATCTTTACGGCGGGTGCCGTAGTAGTTGTCGTAATGGTGGTCGTGTTCTAAAAACTCGCCGCGTTTGATGCCGTCTTCAAACTCAGCTTTAGGAATAAAGTGGTAATCCGTGCCATTGACCTCGCCCGGCCGCACTTCCCGCGTGGTGCAGGTGACTAAAAACTTCAGGCGGGGCAACACTTTCACCAGTCCGTGCATCACCGCACCTTTGCCCACCCCGCTGGGGCCGACGACAAGAATGAGGTTTCCGTTGTTACTGGCCATGTTTTTCTTTATACGTTTTAATATATTTTTCCAAGTTCGCCAAGTGTTCTGGGTAGGTCACGGCAAAAGCATGCCCGCCATGGCCATCGGCCACAAAAAAGATAAAGTTATGCGCCTCGGGCTGTGCCGCTGCCATGAGCGCCGCCGTGCCTATGTTGGCAATGGGGGTGGGTGGCAAGCCACGGTGCACATAGGTGTTATAGGGGTGGGGCTCACGCAGGTGTACGGTGGTGAGGTTGCCTGCGTAATCGGTGGCGCCATAAATCACGGTGGGGTCGCTTTGCAGCTTCATGTTCAAACGCAAACGGTTGATAAACACCCCCGCCACCCGCGCCCGTTCATCAATCAGGCCCGTTTCTTTTTCAATCATCGAAGCCAAAATCAGCATATCTTGCGGGGTGGCAAACGGCACATCGGGGTGGCGGGCAGCCCATGCTTTGGCCAACTCTTCCTGCAGGCGGGTTTCCATGCGCTTGAGTAAAACGCTCAGTTTATCGCCATGTTGGTAAGCGTAGGTGTCGGGGAACAACGTACCTTCGGCGGGTAGCGTGGGGGTATCGTCCACTACACCTTCCGTGGCCTTCAGGCGCTCCACAATTTGCTTCACGGTCAAACCTTCAGGTATGGTCACGCGGCGGCCTGCCACATCGCCCAAGGCCAGCATGTTCACCACGCTGCGGAGCGAGAATTGGGCTGGGAATACATACTCTCCCGCCCGTAGCGTGCCGCCCAAACCCATCAGGCGTACTGCGGCGTGAAACTGCGTGGAACTCTCTATCACCCCTTCTTGTGCCAAGGTTTTGGCAATGGCGTTTACCCCGCTGCCAGCGGCAATCACCACCCGTTTTTCGGCCTGTAAAGGGCCTGGTTGCGCCATGTGGTAGCCCCACAACGCCGTGCCCAACACGCCAGCAAACACCAGCACAATTAGCACCACCCACAACGTTCCACTGCGTAAAAATGTCATGGCGTAACAATGCCAGAGGGCGTGCCTGCGGGCAATCATTTAGCACCATATGTGGGTATTTTATGGTTACTTGGTAAACACCAACGCCGCATTCGTCCCGCCAAAGCCAAAGGCGTTGACGAGGGCGGAGGTGAGCGGTGCACGCACGGCTTGGCCAGCCACAATATTCACGGTACAGGCAGGGTCGCGGTTGGTCAGGTTGATGGTGGGAGGAATAACCTCATCGCGCAGGCCCAGCACAGCGGCGGCGGCGGCGACACTACCCGCAGCGCCCAACATGTGGCCCGTCATGCTTTTGGTGGCGGTGACGGGCACTGTTGTGCCGCACACGGCAGCAATGGCGGCGCATTCAATGCTATCGCCCGTGGGGGTGGAGGTCGCATGCGCGCTGACCATGGTCACGTTTTTGCCTTCTAATTTTGCTTCAGCCAAGGCGGCACGCATGGCCCGCTGGGCACCATCGCCACCAACGCTGGGGGTGGTCATGTGGTAAGCATCGGCACTACGGCCAAAGCCCGCCAACGTGGCCAAAATGGTGGCGCCACGGGCGCGCGCGTGAGTTTCTTCCTCCAAAATCAGCACCCCTGCCCCTTCGGCAATCACAAAGCCATCGCGGCCACTGTCAAACGGGCGGCAGGCTTGGGTAGGCGTCTCGTTATAACCAGTTGATAATGCGCGCGCAGCGGCAAAACCCGCCACTGAAAGTTCGCACACCGCAGCTTCGGCCCCACCAGCCACCATCACGTCGGCCTCGCCGCGCTGAATCGCAATCATTGCTTCGCCAATGCTATGGCTGCCGCTGGCGCAGGCGGTAACAGCACAGCTGTTGGGGCCTTGCAGGCCGTAGGCAATGCTCACCTGCCCTGCCAGCAAATTGCCCAAAATGGCAGGGATAAAGAAGGGGGAAATGCGCTTGGGGCCTTGTTCTTTCAACAACGTGTACGTCCGCTCCACCTCGGGCAAGCCGCCAATGCCGCTGCCCAAAATGGCGCCAATGCGCGGCTGCAGGGCTTCGGCCACTTTGCCCGTGGCGGCATCGAGCAAGCCCGCCATGGTCAACGCCTCATGCGTGGCCACCCAGCCCAGCTGAATGAACCGATCGGCTTTTTTCAAATCTTTCGGGGGAATAATACCCGTAGCATCAAACCCCTTCACCTCGCCCGCAATGCGGCTGGTGAGGTTGCTGGCATCGAAATGCGTGATGGTGGCAATGCCGCTAACGCCCGCCTGCATGGCCGCCCATGTGGCGGGGGCGTTCAGGCCAAGCGGGGTCACAAGACCAAGCCCTGTCACCACCACGGTGCGACCTGTTGCCATGGGTTTAACCTTAGGCCGCAGTCGCTTTGGTCACAAACTCAATGGCATCGGCCACGGTGGTAATGCCTTCGGCGTCGGCGTCAGGAATATCAATGCCAAACTCGGCTTCCAACGCCATCACCATTTCCACGGTGTCAAGGCTATCGGCGCCCAAATCATCAACAAAGCTGGCGCTTTCCACCACTTTTTCAATATCTACGCCTAAGTTTTCGGCCACCACGTTTTTCACGCGTTGTACAATATCGTCCATCTGTCTTTCTGCTCCTTGCTTACAAGATTTTATTCATTATAGCGAATCGGTATTTTTTGCAAGCAGATTGAATGACCGCAGGCCAACATGTTCCCGCGCACACTCAATGCCAGCCGCCGTGCGGGTAAAAATTACCCCACCCAATGTGGCCTTTTTCTCACCTTTTTTGAAGGATTCTAACAACCGCAACCGCTTGCTCACGCGTGGTGCCAAGGGGGCGGGCTGCATGTGCAAAATAATGCGCTCCAGCGCCCGTTGGGCAATTTCATCGGGCTGGGCAAACAGTTGCTCGCCCACCACCATGGCGCCATTGGGTTTCACGCTCACATAGCGTTTCATAAAGGCCGCCGTAAAGGCCTCCAGCGCCACATTGGCGCGTTGCAGGCTGGCGGCCGTATCGGCCAAAGCTTGGCTGGGCAGGCCCAACTGTTCCAGCGTGGAAATACTTTCGCGCAGGCGTACGCGCAAGTATTTCATATCTTTATTGCTGGGGTCGTCCACCCAATTTTGGCCAATGGCTTGCAAATACGTGCGCAATTCCGCGCGGTTTACCGCCAACAACGGCCGATACACGGGCAACGTGCCCATCTGGCTATGCGCTTGCATGCCGCTTAAGCCAGCCACACCACTGCCGCGGCCAAGGCGCATCAAAAACGTTTCGGTGGCATCATCGGCCGTGTGGCCTGTGCACACACCTGCCAAACTATCAGCCGCACACACTTCCGCAAAAAACCGATACCGCGCCAAGCGGGCGGCTTGCTGCATATTACCTTCGTTGCCCGTGCGTTCCGTCCATGTGTGCTCAAAATAGGGCACGGCGTAATCCAGCGCCAATTGGCTGACAAACGCGGCTTCGTAGCCCGCCTCGGCCCGCAGCGCATGGTTAAAATGCAGCACCACCACGCGGGCGGGGCCTAAAATATCCACCAGCAAGCGCAATAATGCTACCGAATCGCCACCACCAGACACCGCCACCGCATAGCGCGCCTGCGCCGAAAAGAGGCTTGCCGCCTCTTCTCGCACCCGCGCCAGCAAATCTGCGGTGGCAGTAGGCATGGTTAATGCCCGCCGCTCTTAGGTTTGGCGGGGGTCGCTTTATCTTTTTTGTT
>JBAQUW010000224.1:0-3078 GCA_049297755.1 Alphaproteobacteria bacterium | reverse complement strand
CCCCCGACTTGATCGGGGGTCACCTGTGGTAAACGCACAGGTTGGAGAAGGCACAAACGAGATCCCCGATCAAGTCGGGGAAAACGGAGGGTGAATAAACCGTCGCGTATCAATGCCATTGTTACAGTTACTTAATCACTCCGCCCAAGTTGCCTAACAACTGGTCGAGTATGCCCATGCTCTGCCCTTGGGTGGGCGTTTCCGTTTCGTCAAAAGCCACGTCTTTGGCTTCATTGCGGGTTTTAATCTCCACCTTGCTCACCTTGCCAGCTTGGTCAAAGTCAATCACCACCAAGTTGCGTTCCGCCAATTGGTTGGGTTTCAGTGGCGTGCTTTCGGTGGTTTCGGTCAGGTAATACCAGCGGGCGGTATCAAAGGTGCCGGTGGTGGAAGGGCTGCCCAAGGCGCGTTTCACCGTTTCTTGCGTATCCACACCGGGTTGCAGGGCGCGCACGCTGGCCTCTTTCACCACTTGGCCGTGGGTGCTTTCAATGCTGGCGCAGGCGCTCAGCAAGGCGCTGAATAATAACAAGCCGCTGAGTAAATAAGTGCGCATGGTTCTCTTCTCCCTTTTGGCCGAGTGTAGCCGAGCTGCGCCCGTTGTGCAATGTTGCAAAAAAAACTTGCATTGTGTGTGTCTATGCGTTAGAAGCCCTCATTCACCCGTCATATGCGGGCAAGTTTTATAAAGCAGGAGTAAAGACCATGGCCGTTCCAAAGAAGAAAATTTCTAAATCTCGTCGCGGTATGCGCCGCGCGCACGATGCCATTGGCACAGGTGCCTACGGCATCAGCACCGAAGGTGAACTGAAACAACGTCACCACGTATCGCCCGATGGCTGGTACCGTGGCCGCCAAGTGATTAAGCCTAAAGTGAAGGCTGTGGCCGAAGCTGCTAAAGCTGAGTAATTGGCCGAGTAATTTGGCTGTTATCTAAAAGCCCCGTATATCGGGGCTTTTCTTTTGCCTAAAATTGTGGCACAAGGCGGTATGAACCCACGCAAGCCCGCCAAAAAAGCCAAACCTGCCGCCAAGGCCAAACCTAAGGCCACGCTCAAAGGCGACAATACCAAGTTCGTCAAAAAAATGTCGACCAGCAGCAAGGAATACTTAAAGCGCCAAAGCAACGACCCCTATGTGCGCCAAGCCAAAGCCGATGGCTATGCCAGCCGCGCCGCCTTTAAAATATTAGAAATTCACGCAAAAACCCCCATTTTCAAAAAAGGCCAATGCATTGTCGACCTTGGTGCCGCCCCCGGAGGCTGGACCCAAGTGGCTGTGCAGCACGGCTGCCGTGTGGTGGCCTGCGATATTTTGCCGGTGATTAGCCTGCCCGAAGTCACCTTTATCCACGGCGATTTTACCACCGAAGACGTATGGAACGCCGTGAAACGCGCTGTGCCCGTAGGTGGTGCCGATGCCGTGATTTCCGACATGGCACCCAACACCAGCGGCCACATGGCGACAGACCATTTGCGTAGCATGGGGCTGGCAGAATTGGCGCGCGATTCGGCCTTTGAACTCCTCAAAAAAGGCGGCCACTTTGTGACGAAGATTTTTATGGGCGGGGAAGAAAAAGCCTTTTCTGAAACCCTCCGCCCGCGCTTTACCAAGGTGGCCTTCATCAAACCCCCCGCCAGCCGGGTCGATAGCCGCGAGATTTTTATTGTGGCGACGGGGTTTAAGGGCTAGGGCTTGCGGAAGCGCGGGTTTATCCCATAATACATCTAACCACCAGCACGTTTATAACGTGCCCGAGGTGGGGCAGCCCTAACAGAGGCGCGCCCCCACGGGCGCGAAAAAGGGAATGACAAGGCAAGAATTTGTTTTGGTCGGGGCCATCCTTGTGATGGTCCTCGCATCGGCCGCTCAGTCGGGGTTCAACCCCTTCTGACCGGCTACGGAAAAGGCGCGCTCCTCAGCGCGCCTTTTCTGCGTGCCGTGTTACCTATCCACAAACGGGTTGCGCGTGCTTTTAAAGGTGAGTTTCATGGGTATGCCCTCCAACCCAAACAATGTGCGCAGGTGGTTGAGCATGTACCGCTTGTAACTCTCAGGCAAGCTGGCCACGCGGCTGCCAAACACCATAAAATGCGGGGGGCAGGTATCCACTTGGGTCATGTACTTCATGCGTACGGGTTGGTTGTTGGCCAAGGGGGGCAGGCGACGGGCTTGCACATCGTCCAGCGCACGGTTCAGCTTGCTGGTGCTCATTTTGGTGTGCCAGCGGGTGAATACATCGTGCACAGTATTTAAAATTTCCGGCACACCTTTGCCCGTGGTGGCGGTCAGCGGCAGGCAAGGCACACCCTTAATGCCGCTGAGCAGGGTGGTAATGTGTGCTTCCACCATCTCGCGCGCTTTGGCTTTGTCGGCCACGCCATCCCACTTATTCAGCCCAACCACCAAGGGTTTGCCTGCATTCAGCACCAGTTGCACAATGGCCGCATCTTGTTGCAGCACAATGCGGTGAATACCTGTGGTGGGGTCAAAAGGGCTGGCATCGACCAACAGCACCACCACACTGGCTTCGGCAATGGCTTCGCGGGCACTTTCGGTCATGGCTTTTTCCAAGGCATCCACCACCTTGGCTTTTTTGCGCTGGCCGGGAGTATCAATCAATTCATACACTTGGCCGTTCCGCTCCCAGCGGGTGGTAATGCTCTCGCGCGTCAACCCCGCAATGGGCCCTGCCAACATGCGCGCTTCACCCAATAAGGTATTGATAAGCGTGGATTTTCCCGCATTAGGCCGCCCCACAATGGCCAGTTTCAGCACAGGCTTTTCATCGGTCAGAATGGTGTCGTCATCGTGTTCTTCGGCCATGTTTTCCAGTGGCGGCAACAGCGCCAAAATGGCGTCTTGCAATTCGCCCAAGCCCATTTGGTGCGCGGCCGAAACCCCCAAAATCTCGCCCAGCCCCAATTGCTCGGCGTCTTCCATGGTGCGGTGGCTGGCGTTTGTATCGGCCTTGTTCACCAGCACCAGCGTGGGTTTGTTCAGTTTCCGAATCTCCTGCGCCAGCGCCCGATCCGCCGGCAATAAGCCTTCCTTGCCATCTAATACAAACAGCAACAC
>JBAQUW010000223.1:0-18480 GCA_049297755.1 Alphaproteobacteria bacterium | reverse complement strand
GCCAAGCGGGCGGCGGAAATTGCGGCGGCGGGTGGGCATAACTTGTTGCTGAATGGCCCACCCGGCAGCGGTAAAAGCATGTTGGCCAAGCGGTTGGTGGGGTTGATGCCGCCACTTTCGGCCCGCGAAGCCTTGGAAGTGAGCATGGTGCACAGCGTGGCAGGGCAAATGCCCGAGGGGGGATTGGTGACGCAACGGCCCTTCCGCGACCCGCACCACAGTGCCAGTGCCGTGGCGCTTTCGGGCGGCGGGCTCAAAGCGCAACCCGGCGAGATGAGCTTGGCGCACCGTGGCATTTTGTTTTTAGATGAGTTGCCAGAGTTTCCGCGCGGGGTGCTGGAAACGCTGCGCCAGCCTTTGGAAACGGGGAACATTACGATTAGCCGTGCGAACAGACATGTGACGTACCCCGCACGGTTTCAGCTGATTGCCGCCATGAACCCGTGCCCCTGCGGTTATTTGGGCGATGCTTTGCGCCAATGCGGCAAAGCGCCACGGTGCGCCGAGAGTTACGCAGGGCGGCTTTCTGGCCCCTTGCTTGACCGCATTGATTTGCATGTGAATGTGCCGCCTGTGAAGGTGGCTGATTTGGATATGCCTGCCGCCAAAGAAACCAGTGCCATGGTGGCCGCCCGTGTGCTCACTGCCCGCCAGCGGCAAGAGGCACGGCAAGATGGGGTGGTGAATGCCGAACTGCAAGGCCAAGCGCTGGATACGTTTTGCCAGCCTGATGTGGAGGGGCGGCAACTGTTGCAAAAGGCGGCGGAAAAATTTGGCCTTTCGGCCCGCGCCTACCACCGTGTGCTGAAAGTGGCGCGCACCATTGCCGATTTGGCGGGCGATGCGCACGTGGCCAAGCCCCATGTGGCGGAAGCGTTGCAGTTTAGGCCGTATTGAACACGGCACAAAAAAGCCGCCCCCCACCTGTGAAGGTGGGGGGCGGTGGGAGTGGCTAGCTCCGCTTGCCGATGCCGTCTCCGCGAGAGGCGAGAAGGTCGACCTTGGGCAAGAGGCCGTGCTTCGCGAGAACGCCCTTGATGGAGCAAATTTCTCGCTGACAATCGGCCAATGTCTTTTCCGCAGCGTCGGTGATTTCCTTGAGGTCGGCCACATCCTTGGTGGCTTGTGCAAGGGTGGTTTCCGCCTTGGTGAGGCGTTGAACCAGTGCGGCCACAGCTTCGGGCGACATGAGCGCCTTCAGCTCGCCAAAGTTCTGCTCGCGCAGGACGATGAGAGCCGCAAGCGCCAGCCCGCTTTCCTTCGAGATACGCTCGTCGGAATAGCCATTGCGGTAGACGCCCTTGTCGGCATCGAAATGCTCATCGAGCAGGCCGATGGCCTTGCGCCGAAGCTTGAGAGCATCGGCTGAAGGCTTGGGGTGCAACACTTCGGCAGAGCCGTTGAGGTGTGCGCCGTTGGCGACAGGGGCGGGTGCAGGTGCAGAGGTTGTCATGGGCAGTTTTTCCTCGTAAGAGTGAAGTTTAGTGGGTAGGGGCTGGGAGGGATCCCAGTTTTTGGGCAGATACTTGGGCAGGCCTTTTGCATGAGAAGGGCAAAAAGCATATGCTCCAAAGTTTTTGACCGCCCAATGTGGCAGATTTCTGGGTTGAATGGTTGTTACGAGATAACCATTCCACGTGATATCTGGCCGATAGCGCGAGCGGTGCTCGAGCGTACACCCTGGCACGCAACAGCGTACCACCACCTGCGGGTCTGAATTCGCAGGTTTTTCTAGGTGAAAGGCTGTGCCGTAGGGTTTGCCATCCTTATCGACCACCTGCCAATCCACAGGGCGAACCACTGTGGTGGGGCTGATGGGTGCCGTGACAGTTGCCAAAGCAACGGGCAGGGCACGGGGTGGCTGGCACACGGGTTCTGCTGCTGGCAAGGTGGCGCCAGCATCGGTAGCCAGTTTGGCCACGGCGGCATCGGTCATGGCTGAAGCCATTGCCGTGTTGGGCGGCGGCGGTGCGGCAGTGATTTGCACCGTGGCGGGGCCTTTGGCCCGTTCCTCGGCTGAGTGCCTGCGCACACAGTCGGGGCAGTAGGCCTTGCCGCCTTTTTTGCGGATATCCCACCCGATATTCCCAAATTCCTTGCGGACTTTGTCGGGACAGCGGGTGTTGGGCAGATGGAGCGATTCTGCCTTGCGGCAGTTGCTACCGCTGCACACAATGGCCACCATGTGGCGGCCTACTTCGTGGTCGTAATAGGTGCCAAAGGCACCTCCAGCGTTGTGAGGTTTGAGTTTTCCCCGCGCATGGTCGGGGACGGATACGGCATCGTGTGCCATGAAAGGCTCCGTTCTGATGTTTCAGATAAGGCGAGTTCTTCCACTTTACGAAGAGATTTGTATACTGTCAAGCGGAATTATCCACAATGTGGGGTTGACGTGAGAGCGGGAATATCCCTATATGGCAGTATGGAATTAACGTATGACGTTATTATAGTAGGCGGCGGCCATGCGGGCAGCGAGGCGGCTGCGGCCAGTGCCCGCCTTGGCGCCCGCACGTTGTTGCTGACAGGTAATTTGGACATGATTGGCCAAATGAGCTGCAACCCTGCCATTGGTGGGCTGGCCAAAGGCCACTTGGTGAAGGAGATTGACGCGCTGGATGGCATGATGGGGCGCATGACGGATGCGGCGGGCATTCAGTTCCGCATGCTCAATGCCAGCAAAGGCCCTGCCGTGCGCGGGCCACGGGCGCAGGCCGATAGGAAGTTGTACCGCGATGCTGTGCAGGCGGAGCTGTTTGCTACCCCTAACCTGACCATTAAACAAGCCTTGGTGGAAGATGTACTCTTAGATAATGAAGGTGCTGTGCGGGCCGTGACGACCAACGCAGGCTGGACGTTTACCGCCAAGTGCGTGGTACTAACCACGGGCACGTTTTTGCGGGGTCTCATTCATGTGGGCGACAAACAGCACCACGGCGGGCGGGCGGGCGAACCTGCCAGCATGAGCTTGGCCGAGAGCTTAAAGCGCCTGAACTTTGCCGTTGGCCGCCTGAAAACAGGTACGCCGCCGCGCTTGGATACCCGCACCATTGATTACAGTGCCTTAGAAGTGCAACCTGGCGATACGCCACCCCTGCCCTTCAGTACACTCACTACCGCCATTACTCAGCGCCAGTTGCCGTGCCATATTACTTATACCAATGCCAAAACCCATGATGTGATTCGTGCCAATTTGCACCGTGCCCCTATGTACAGCGGCCAAATTAACGGCACGGGGCCGCGCTATTGCCCGAGTGTGGAAGACAAGATTGTCCGCTTTGCTGATAAGGATAGCCACCAAGTGTTTTTAGAGCCAGAGGGGTATGACAATATAGAGGTGTACCCCAACGGCATTTCCACCAGTTTGCCCATTGATGTGCAGATGGCGTTGCTGAAAACCATTCCCGGATTAGAACGGGCGGAGATTTTGCGCGCGGGCTATGCCATTGAGTACGATTATGTGGAGCCGACCGAGCTGCGCCATACGTTGGAAACCAGAAAGGTGGCGGGGTTGTTCTTTGCGGGGCAGTTGAACGGCACCACGGGGTATGAGGAAGCGGCGGCGCAAGGGCTGATGGCGGGGATTAACGCCGCACTCAAAGCCAGCGGCAGCAAGCCCTTTGTGCTGGATAGGGCGGAAGCCTACATGGGCGTGTTGATTGACGATTTGGTGACCAAGGGAACAAGAGAGCCGTACCGTATGTTCACCAGCCGTGCGGAGTACCGCTTGCTGTTGCGGGCCGATAATGCCGACCTGCGCCTGACCAACAGGGGGGCTGCCATTGGCCTGATTGGCCAAACACGGCGCGACGCCTTTGCGGTGCGCGAGGCCGAAGTGGCCGAGGCCTTCACCCGCGTGCGCAACACCAAAGTGAAGCCGAGCGAGCCGTTGGGCTTGAAAATTAAAGAATTGGCTGGCGGCTACCGCGACACCATGAGTGTGTTTGAGGTGCTGAAACGCCCGCAGCTGAACTGGGACGTTGTGACCGCGTTTATGCCCGCGCTGGCCAATATTCCCGCCCATGCGGTGGAGCAATTGCTGGTGGAAGCCCAATACGATGGCTATCTGCAACGGCAAGAGGCTGATGCGGCACAGTTGCGGAGTGAGGAGGCCTTGGAAATCCCCGCCGATATGGATTACGACACCATTGCGGGCCTTTCTACCGAAGTGCGCCAAAAATTGAAGCAACATACGCCCAATACTTTGGCCGCAGCAGGGCGCATTAGCGGCATTACCCCTGCGGCATTGACGGCGTTGTGGGTGAGTTTGCGCAAACAGGCCGAGGCCAAATAAAAACCCCTGCCATGGCAGGGGAAAGTTACGCTAAATCCCTATTCTACAATTACAATCTATTGAGCAAATAACTGTGTCAGGGCACGTTGGGCAGGGAAGAAAAGATTTTGTTTGGCCTAGGGCATTCGGGTGAATAACGTCAGAAACAGGCTGAGACAGAGGAGCCCCCCCTTTTACTTCAGGCGCTTGCTCATGTCCAATGGCAATGAGGCAGGCGGTGAGTTGGTCGCGCAGGGCGGCAATATCGTTTGGGTTAACTCCAACAACATCTATGATACCTAATGCCGTTGGAGTTGGGGGAAATGAAAGAACAAAGACAAAAGGTTCTTTGATAGTCTCAAATTCGTCTGGCTCGGGGGTGCGAACCAAGAGTTTTGAGCCATCGGCGGTTTCAATCCCTTTCAGCATAAGCAAATAATGCTCGGAGAGTAATTTTGTCATGATGTTTCTCCAAACCCCAAAAGCCGTGGGGTGCGGGTGGCGGGTGCCTGAGGGTTGTGTACAACAAGGGTGGTGGGGTGTCAAGATACATAAAAAAAGCCCCCGCTGGTGCGGGGGCAAGTGGAGGCGGTTAGCCCGGCGTGCGGATGATTTCGTCGGGGTCGCGATACGGCGCCTTTTCATGCCCAATGGCAACGAGGTAGGCGGTGAATTGGTCGCGGAGTTGAACGACTTCTGCGGTGGTGAGAGTTGTACGCATTTGCTCACTCGAGTTGACATTCTCAGCGTCGTCTTCGGGTCTGACGACCAAGGTATGGTCATCGGTTGCTTGATTGGCGCGGAGGTAAACCGCTTTGCCATCATCTGCTACAATGCCCAAAAGTGTTTGCTTAAACAGTGCCATGATGTTTCTCCAAACCCCAAAGCCGTGGGGTGCGGGTGGCGGGTGCCGAGGGTTGTGTACAGTATGGGTGGTGGGGTGTCAAGGGGGGTATGTGGGTGTCTCCGTCATTCCCGCGGAGGCGGGAACCCAGGTGTCGTTAGAGTTGACGTTTATGTGTATGATAAGCGGAGTTGTTTTATTGTAGGGCTACTGGATTCCCGCCTCCGCGGGAATGACAGCGTTATTTTGAGGTGCGGGTGAGCACAAAGGCACCTAGTAAGGCACTGGCGGTGCTGCCCAGCAGAATACCCAAACGGGCTTGGGGTTGCAGTTCAGGCGGTAACGCTAAGGCGGCGATGAAGAGGCTCATGGTAAAGCCAATGCCGCACAGGCAGGCAATACCATACACTTGCAGCCATGTGCTGCCGTGGGGGCGGGGTAGGCCCATTTTCTCCAGCAGCCATACGGTGCCCAGCACGCCCAGCTGTTTGCCAAAAAATAAACCTTTGGCAATGCCTAGCGTGACGGGGGTGAAGGTGGTGGCGAGCGAGAGGGCTGTCAGGTCTATGCCCACATTGGCAAAGGCAAACAAGGGCAAAACCAGCCAGCGCACCCATGGTTTAAGGGCGTGTTCTACCAGTGCGGCGGGGGCGGTATGGTTGCTTTTGTTGGTGGTGGGCAATAACACGCCCAGCAATACGCCTGCCACCGTGGCATGGACACCGCTTTGCAGCACGGCCAACCACATGAGAAAACCCATGGCCAGATATATCCATAACGCGCGTAACCCCAACAGGTTTTTAGCGATGAGAAAACCCAGCGCCATGGCGGCCAAAAAGAGGTTCAGCCACACCACCTCGGCTGTATAAAATATGGCGATGACAATAATGGCCAGCAGGTCATCAGCCACGGCCAAAGCCAGCAAAAACACGCGCAAGCTGGTGGGCACGTAGTCTTTAAGGACGGTGACGACAGCGATGGCAAAGGCAATATCGGTGGCGGTGGGGATGCTCCAACCGCTGTGGAATTGCGGATTGTGATGGGTAAAAAACAGATAAAACACCGCAGGGGTGACAGCCCCACCAATGGCGGCAATAATGGGCACCAAGGCGGCGCGGGGGTTTTTTAGGCTGCCGTGGCGCAACTCGTGGTGGATTTCAATACCTACCAGCAAAAAGAACAAGCTCATCAGGCCGTCATTTATCCAATGGTGGAGCGATTTATCGAGCGCCAAAGGAGCAATGCCTAGTTGCAGGTGAGTTTCGAGCAACGTGTGGTACCACGCCCCTCCCCCAAGGTTCACCACGGCTAAAGCGGCTATACTGGCCAATAGCAGGGCAATGCCGCCGAGGATATCGGGGGAAAGAGCGGTTGTAGAGGAAGGAACTTTTTTCATGACAGAGAGAATGGCGGAAAAGTTCTCATGCAGCAACCCCTGCTTGATACGCGGCGGGTGGGTGTGTTGCAGCCCCCTTCCCTTTGGTCTTCCCCTTTTCTGTGAAACGGAGTAGATAAAGGTATGAACACCACGCAATTGACCACTGCCCTTGGCCGCCCCCTCACCCCTGCTGAAGTGACAGCGTTGCAAGCCTATGTGGCGTTGTTGCTCAAGTGGAATGCGGCTATCAATTTAATTGGCAAAAGCACCGAGGCCGAGGTGTGGGAACGGCATATTGCAGACTGTGCCCAACTGGTGCCCGATGTGGCAAATACCCCTACCCTGTTGGACATGGGTAGTGGGGCAGGTTTGCCTGCCGTGGTGTTGGCTATATTATCCCCCAACACGCAGGTGACGGCGTGCGAGCGGGTGGGCCGAAAAGCTGACTTTTTAAAGGAATGCAGGCGGGCATTAAGTCTGACAAATCTGACTGTGGTGGCCGATGATGTGCGCACCTTAAAGGGGCAAACCTTTGCCACCATTACGGCCCGCGCGGTGGCCACATTAACAGAGTTGTTTGATGCCACGGCTGAGCTGTGTGCGCCTGATGGCCAGTTTGTTTTTTTAAAAGGCGCCACGGTGGATGATGAGCTCGCAACACTGCGTGAGAAATATCAGGTGACAACCCAGATGCGTTTGAGTATAACGGGTGGTAGGGGAACAATCATTCAGCTAAAACGCATCTAGGTCGTTTCCCGTGGAACGCATACATCGTACAAAGGTCGGGATACAGAAAAACCATGACAACGCAGACCAAAATTATTGCACTCTCTAACCAAAAAGGCGGGGTGGGTAAAACCACCACGGCGGTGAATCTTTCTACCGCGCTGGCCGCGTGCGGCAACAAAGTGTTGGTGATTGATTTTGACCCGCAGGGCAACACCACCACTGGATTTGGCATTGAAAAAATGCAGGCGGAAACGAACACTTATACCTTGCTGATGGGCGACAGCGCTTTGGAAGACGCCGTGTGCGAAACGGCGGTGCCGAATTTGGATGTGGTGCCTTCCACCATTCACCTTTCGGGCGCGGAAGTAGAGCTGGTGAGTGTGCTGGCGCGCGAGACGCGGCTGAAAGATGCGCTGGCCCCTGCCCTTGGTGTGTATGACTATGTGTTTATCGATTGCCCCCCTTCCCTTGGGCTGCTGACCATCAATGCGTTTGTGGCTTCTAAATATGTGTTGATACCGTTGCAGTGCGAGTTTTTTGCCATGGAAGGTTTGAGCCAATTGTTCAAAACCATGGAAATTGTACGCAAGAGTTTAAACCAGCAATTGGAGTTGCTGGGCGTGTTGCTGACTATGTACGACAAGCGCAATAACTTGGCCGCACAGGTGGAAGCCGATGTGCGCGAACATTTGGGCGCCAAGGTGCTGGAGACGGTGATTCCCCGCAACGTGCGGTTAAGCGAAGCACCCAGCCACGGCGTGCCTGGATTGATTTACGATATGAAGTGCACGGGCAGCCAAGCCTATATTAAGCTGGCGGCGGAACTGATGCGCAAGTTTACGGCTATGACTCAACCAACAACAGAAACAAAGGAAGCGGCATAACATGAGTGTACTCGCCCCCCACAAAACCAACCCCATGGCAGCCAAAAGTGTTGGCAAAGGCTTGGGCAAAGGCCTTTCGGCGTTATTGGACGATGCGACTGTATCCAAAATGGAGACGGGTCAGGCTGAGAATCAGCTGCCGATTGCGCAGCTGACCCCATCTTCTGTACAGCCACGGCGCACGTTTGATGACGATGCGTTGAAGTCATTAGCTGAAAGCATTAAGGCGCAAGGCGTGCTTCAGCCCCTGTTGGTGCGCCCTATGCCCAATGGCAAGTATGAAATTATTGGCGGTGAGCGCCGCTGGCGCGCCAGCCAATTGGCGGGGTTGACCCATGTGCCCGTGATTATCCGCGAGCTGGACGATGGCAAGGCCTTGGAAGTGGCGCTGGTGGAGAACGTGCAGCGTGCCGACCTGAACCCCATTGATGAGGCTGCGGGGTACCTGCGTTTGGTGAATGAGTTCAATTATACGCACGAAGATATGGCCCGCGTGACCGGTAAAAGCCGTAGCCACATTACCAACCTTTTACGGCTGTTATCCTTGCCTTCCAAGCTGAAGGAATGTGTAAGTAATGGTTTACTTACAATGGGCCATGCCCGCAGTTTGCTTGGGTTACAGGATGATGAGGGCTTGCAACTGCGCGCGGCCAATAAAGTCATCAAAAGCAGGCTCTCTGTCCGCGAAACGGAAGACCTTGTACGCAATTTGGCGACACCTGACAAAGCTAAAAAAACGCGTCGGGTTTCTGACCCCCGTACCAATGCGTTGGAGCATATGATGCAGCAACGCTTGGGTATGCGCGTGGCTATCCGCCAAACCAGCGAGAAAGCGGGCGGTTCTGTGCGGATTTTCTTTGATACCCCTGACGAGCTCGCCAGACTGCTTCAGGCCGTGGGGGCAGAGGCCGAGAAGGAGAATGCACGCGCCGCCGCCTAAGGTGGTTTAAAACGCGTTTGAGAGAGAGGGGGCTCTGTGCCCCCTCTTTTTATTTGACCTGTTGTGAAACAAAATGTATGAAACATAGGCCGTAAGGCATACCGAAATGTTTTTGCAACCTCAAACCATGGAGTATGAGGATGAAGGATGTTAAATTGAATACGGTACGTCAGCAGTTGGTGCAAGCTGCGCTGGCGTGTGGTGCGCTACAGTTGGGGAATTTTACCCTGAAGTCTGGTCGCCCTTCCCCCTACTTTTTTAATGCGGGAAAGTTTTTGAATGAGGGCGGTGCATGGCAGGCGCTATGCCAAGCCTATGCCGCAGTGCTTGAGCAGCGCTTTGCTGCCAAGGCTGATGTGGTGTTTGGGCCTGCCTATAAAGGTATCCCCCTTGCTGCGGGTATTTTGGCCTCGGTTAAAACCATGCCTGTGCTGGCAAATAAGCCTGCCATACGTTTAGGTATGGCTTTCGACCGTAAGGAAGAAAAAGACCATGGCGAAGGTGGCCTGCTGGTGGGTGCCGATATGCAGGGGAAGCGCGTGCTGATTGTGGACGATGTGCTGACAGCGGGTAAAGCCTCTGGCCACGCCGCCACGTTGGTGCAGCAAGCCGGCGGCATGGTTGTGGGATTGCTGATTGCCATGGACCGTGAGGAATGGGTGACTGAGGCGGATAAAACTGTCTCGGCCGCCCAAGCCTTTACCAACCGCACGGGTGTACCGGTGGCCAGCTTGCTGACGGCGAACTCGCTGGCCGACACCTTGGCATCCATGGGGCAAGACTATGCCCCGCAAGTGGCGGCCATTCGCAGCCACTTGGCCACTTATGGCATGGTGAAGTAACCACAGCAGCCGCCCTTGACGGGGCGGCTGTTTGTGTTAGGTTGCGGCCTTACCTGAGTTATCCCCAGCCGTTTTTTACTTTTCCCTGCAACCTTCAACGTGGAGAGTCTTCATGACGATTGAAAATACTGTACTGGTGCTCGACTTTGGCTCGCAAGTGACGCAGCTGATTGCCCGCCGTGTGCGCGAATTGGGTGTGGACAGCGTGGTGTTGCCCTACCATGTGGCGGAAGAACAGGTGCGGGCGGTGAATCCGCGCGCGATTGTTCTTTCTGGCGGGCCTGCTTCGGTAACTGGGGTAGATACCCCCCGCGCCCCCGCCTGTGTGTTTACCATGGGGGTGCCCGTGCTGGGCATTTGCTATGGTATGCAAACCATGGTGGCGCAGTTGGGTGGCACCGTGGTAAACGGCCAAACCCATGAATTTGGCCATACCACCTTAGAGTATACGCGGCATGCTGCCCTGTTGGGCTCCCTAGCTTTGGACCCCACGGTGTGGATGAGCCACGGCGACCATGTGACGCGCTTGCCCAAAGGTTTCAAAACCTTGGCTACCAGTGCAGGCTGCCCCCATGCCATGATTGCGGATGACAAACGCCGCTTTTATGCTGTGCAGTTCCACCCAGAAGTGACGCAAACCATTGGTGGCAAACAGTTTCTCCATTATTTTGTCAAACAGGTGGCGGGGTGTGTATCCACCCGCTCTGCTACCAGTATACGCAAACAAAAAGTGGCGGACATTCAAGCCCAAGTGGGTGAACATGGCCGTGTGTTGTGCGGGTTGTCGGGCGGGGTAGATTCTGCCGTGACCGCCATGCTGGTGCACGAAGCCATTGGCGACCGCTTGCAGTGTGTGCATGTAGACCACGGCCTGAACCGTAAGGGAGAAAGCGAACAGGTGGCGGCATTGTTCCGCCAGCAGTTCCATATTCCCTTGCGGGTGGAAAATGTCCAAGAGCTGTTTTTGCGCAAGCTGCACGGGGTGCGTAACCCTGAGCGTAAGCGCAAAATCATTGGCCGCACGTTTATTCAAGTGTTTGAACGTGCAGCACGCGAACTAGGCCAAGCCGACTTTTTGGCACAGGGGACATTGTACCCTGATGTGATTGAGTCGGTGTCATCCTCAGGCAAAAGCGTCACCATTAAAAGCCACCACAATGTGGGCGGCCTGCCTGCCCGCATGACAATGCGGCTGGTGGAGCCCTTGCGCGATTTGTTTAAGGACGACGTGCGCGCTTTGGGCCGAGAAATGGGATTGCCTGAGCACTTTGTGCGGAGGCACCCTTTCCCCGGCCCTGGGCTGGCTATTCGTATCCCCGATGCGTCGGTAGTAGACTGGAAACTGGCGATGCTGCGCGATGCAGACGCTATTTTTCTGGACGAAATTGCCAAGGCAGAGCTGTATGATAGTATCAGCCAAGCCTTTGCCATCTTCGATTCTACCCGCAGTGTAGGGGTGTTGGGTGACGCGCGTGTGGTGGGGTATGTGTGCGTGTTGCGTGCCTTCCAAACCGATGATTTTATGACGGGTGAAGCGTATGCCGCCGACCCCCATTGGTTGAAGCAGGTGGTGACGCGCATCTGTAACGAAGTGGTAGGCCCGCACGGGCAAAAGTTCACCCGTGGTGTCTATGATTGCACCAGCAAGCCCCCTGGTACCACCGAGTGGGAGTAAGATGAAGCATTGCAGCCGCCCTTCGGGGCGGCTGTTTTTGTGGTGTGGGCGCAACTATTGGTAAGATAAAAATAGCAGTTGTAAGGGTTATGGTTGACTTATAGCGTGGGTTGTTCTGACAATGCAGCACCGACAAATAACAAAAGGTTCAAAATCATGAAAAAGACGATGTTGGCGTTGCTGGCTTCTGTGGCCCTGCCTATGGGCGCATTTGCTTTGGATGCCGAAGCTGTAAAGAAACAAGTGGTGGCCGATGTGGCTGCTAAAATTGCAACTCCTGAGATTATTGCCGCAATTAAAGCGCAAAATGCTGCCCACGCTGGGTTAGACGACGCTGGCATTAAAGCCAAAGACGATGCATGGCGTGCAGAAACCCAAGCTGCCGCTAAACCCATGATTGATGCGGTGTTGGCCAATGCAACTTCGACAGCCCTGAAGGCAGTGAAAGACGGCAGTGCTGGCATGTACACCGAAATTTTCATCATGGACAACAAAGGCTTAAACGTTGGCCAAAGCGATGTGACCAGCGACTATTGGCAGGGCGATGAAGACAAGTTCAGCAAAAGCTTTGGCGCAGGTGCCGATGGCGTGTTTATGGACGAGGTGGAGTTTGATGAATCGGCCCAAGTATTTAACACCCAAGTGAGCGTGGCTATTAAAGACGAAACAGGCGCTGCCATTGGTGCGGTGACTGTGGGTGTGGCTGCTGAATAAGCCTATAACGTGCGTTAATAAGCGTGCCTACTGCCTACCCCTGCCCCGCTGTGCCTAAGCGGGGCAGGGCTTAAAAATAAAAAATGAAAGAGGCAAACATGTTTTCAGGCTTAACCATTTCGCGGCGGTTGTTTTTGGCATTATCGGGTGTGGTGATGCTGTTGTTGATTGCGGTAGCAAGTATGCAGGTGTGGTTGGGTGTGCGGAGTTTAGAGGTGCAGCAGCAGGTGAAAGATGAGATGTTCACCACCTTTAGCAGTATGTTGGCAGGGCAAAGCTCGGGCGGGGTGAAGTGGGGCAAAGCCCAACAAGTGGAAAGTGTTTATACGAATTTTTTGGCCAGTGGCCAACAAGACAATATTTTAGGTTTTTATGCGCTGAAAACCGATGGCACAGTGGTGTTTGAGGCTGCAACAGACGCACGTTCAGCCGATTGGCTGGCATTGGCTAAAGCGGGTAGCGCCAACCCCAGCAAAGTGGCCGATATGAAACCGTTTGCCGACCATATGGTGACCGTGCAAGGCATTGATGCGGGTGGCCAAATGGTGGGGGTATTGGCTACGGTGTGGAAATACAAGGCCTTGAGTGCCCAAATTATGGAATTGGTGTTGTTGCAGGTGGCCATTGTGTTGGGCGGCACCTTGCTGGTGTTTATAGTAGGAGACTTTCTGATGAAGCGCATGTTGTTGCGCGCTATGACGGCTATTTTTGCCAAGGCTACGGCTACCTCAAGCACGGTGATTGCTTCCGCCGACAATTGCTTGACCTTGACCAGCACCATGAGCAGTGCGGCTGAGCAAACCAGCGGACAAACGGCAGAATTGCGCACCAATTCTAGCCAAACGGCGCAAAACGTGCAGCAAGTGGCGGCGGGGGCTGAAGAATTGAGCAGCACCTTGCGCCATATATCAGGTGTTGTGAGTGAAACGGCAGCTTTTGTGAGCAATGCCAGCCAAACAGCGGCAGAAAACCGTGCGGTGGTGAACAGTTTAAGCGAGGTGTCGGCCAATATTGCTAAGGTGACGCAGTTGATTTCGGACATTGCGGAACAAACCAACCTGCTGGCCTTGAATGCCAGCATTGAAGCCGCCCGTGCGGGCGAGGCTGGGCGCGGCTTTGCCGTGGTGGCGCAGGAAATTAAAAAACTGGCCACCACCACCACGGGCGCCACGGCTGATATTAATGGGTATGTAAAGCAAATTGCTGCTGTAGCGGCGCAAACAACACAAGTGTTTGGGCAGATTATTGACACGGTGGAGAAAATTCATTCGCGCACCGATACCATTGCCCAAGCCATTAAAGAGCAAGAGCAGGTGACGTTGGATATTACGCGCAATATGCACGATGCCTCGGAGCGCGTGAACCAAGTGAATGTGACGATTGAAGATGTGAACCAAGCCTCGGGCGAGACAGGCCGTGCCAGCCATGAGGTGCTGCAACAGATGCGTGAATTGAAGCAAATGGCGCAAGAATTGTCGGGCTCGATGAGTGCATTTAGCCGCCAGGTTTAACTTAACCGCCTGTTTTTAAACGGAAAGTAAAGGGGGCTTGCCAGCTCCCTTTTCTTGTGGTTACATGCGTCATGGCGTAGATTTCTGCGTCGCGTGTAAAAAAACCACACACCTTTGTAAAACACAGCCAAAAAGAACTGGCAGTGGTTGACCAAGGGAAAATGCGTGGTTACTCTCAACACTGACGCGAGTAAATCGCTCATGGTAACGAAAGGAAAAAAGATAATGAATAAACTGCTCCTCGCAACTTCTGCTTTGGCCGTTAGCTTTGCTGGCGCCGCTATGGCTGTTGAAGTTGAAATGTACGGTCAGGTCAACAAAGCCCTGATGTACACCGACAATGGTGAAACTGGCGACTTTAGCGTGGTAGACAATGCTCTGTCTTCTACCCGTATGGGCGTAAAAGGCTCACAAGCCTTGGACAACGGCTTGACCGTGTCTTTGTTGCTGGAAGGCGAAATGGTTGACCAAGCTTCGAGCAGCTTGGCTCCTACTGCCAACACTGGTGGTAACTCTACCGCTCCTACTGATGCAACTGCTTCAACTTGGTCTACCCGTCACGCCCGCGTAGGTGTTGCTGGTAACTGGGGTGCTGCGTTCATTGGCCGTCAATCGACCGCTGCTGACTCTGTAGCTGAGCAAGACATGGCCGGCGTTGCCGACCTGATGAGCTCTGACGCTGGCGATATGGCCGGTGGCTTTGACTTCTACACCGCTGCTGGTGTGGGGTCTGGTAACACTTTGGCTGGCTACGCTGATAACTTTGATGACAGCGACCGTAGCAACTCTGTGCGTTACGACAGCCCCATCTTCAGTGGCTTGCAAGGCCGTATCTCTGCCTCTCAGGGTGGCGATGCAGCTGTGGCCGCTTACTACAGCGGCGCTTACGATGCCTTTAAAATTAAAGGTGCTGTAGGTTACGAAGTGAACGGCGACCGTGCTCCTAACACCGCCAACACGGCGTTGGACACCACCGTTGCTGGTTCTTTGACTGTGAAGCATGACAGCGGCATTGCTGGTACTGTGGCTTACGGCGAACAAGACGTTGACGGCACCTTGGCTGGCGCTAACGTTGAAGGCCCAAGCATGATGTACGGTAAAGTGGGTTACGCTTGGGATGCCTTTGAAGTTGCCGCCGAAATGGGCAGCTACGAAGACATCACCGTTGGTACCAACTCTGAAGCCAGCCTGATGGGCTTGGGCGGTCAGTACAACTTGGCCGACGGCGTAAGCGTTGCAGCAATGTATCGTAACGTAGACCTTGAGCAAGGCGCGACAGATTTTGAAGATCTGTCTATCTTTGCCATGAACCTCCGCGTGAAGTTCTAAGCGAGCCTAGACTAAAAAAGGGGTGCCGCAAGGCACCTCTTTTCTTTTGGCGCAAATGCGGGTAAAGTACGGCAGTTTTAGGGGAATGAAACAAAGGGGAAATCCAATGAACAACAAAAAAACACTGCCAGTATTTTTGACGATAGCCTTAGGTTTGGCTGTTTCTGCCTGTGCCGGCAAAGGCGTTGAGCCTGCCGAAGCCAACCCCACGCCACAGGGCATGAAAGAGGGGCCAGGTGTGCTTTCGGGCAAAAGCGGCAACATTCTCGATGCCTTCCGCACCAACGGCGGCAAATTTGCCTTTGAAGGCAGCGAAGGCACGGCCAGCCTGGCTGTGAATGGCTTTATGTGGCGTGCGGCGCTGGAAACCATGAGTTTCCTCCCCCTGCAAAATGCTGATAGCACCGGCGGTGTCATTAACACTGACTGGGGCACAAACCCTGCGGATGCCAACGAGCGCGTGAAAGGCACAGTGTACCTGTTTGGTAAAAAAATCAGCCCCACAGCCGTGCAGGTGAAATTGTTCAAACAGCGTAAACGCGACGGCGCGTGGGAAGATGTGCCCGTGGCTGCCAGCACGCAAACCGAGCTGGAAGATGCGATTTTAACGCGTGCCCGCAAGTTGCATGTGGAAAGCCAAGCCCCCACCAAATAATGTAAAAGGAAACAACAGTTTATGACCACGCCTGCCGTTTATACGCCCCAAAATATCGAAGCCAAGTGGCAGCAAACGTGGTTTGGGAACAAATTGTTTGCCAGCGAGGCTGATGCCAGTAAGCCCAAATACTATGTGCTGGAAATGCTGCCCTACCCCAGCGGCCAGCTGCATATGGGGCATGTGCGGAACTATACGCTGGGCGATGTGCTGGCGCGGTATAAGCGCGCCGCAGGCTTTAATGTGATGCACCCCATGGGCTGGGATAGCTTTGGCTTGCCCGCGGAAAATGCGGCATTGAAGCGCGGCATTCACCCCCAAGGTTGGACGCTTTCCAACATTGCTGAAATGAAGCGCACCATGCAGCAATTTGGCTGGAGCTACGATCGGGCGCGGGAAGTGACCACCTGCCTGCCCAGTTACTACGGCCACCAACAGGCCTTGTTCCTCGATTTGGCCGAGCGTGGCTTGGTCTACCGCAAAGAAAGCCATGTAAACTGGGACCCCGTGGACCAAACCGTGCTGGCGAACGAGCAAGTGGTGGATGGCAAGGGCTGGCGCAGCGGGGCGGTGGTGGAACGCCGCCTGATGCCCCAATGGATGATGAAAATTACTCAGTATGCCGACCAGCTGCTGGCCGATTTGGACAAACTGCCCCACTGGCCCCACCGCGTGAAGGTGATGCAAGAGAATTGGCTGGGTAAAAGCTATGGGGTGGAGTTTAGCTTTGAATTGGAAGGTGCGGGGGAAGGCGTACGCTTGCCCGTCTATACCACCCGCCCAGACACCATTATGGGCACTTCTTTTTGCGTTTTGGCGCCAGAGCACCCACTTAGCCATAAATTGGCGGAAACCGATGCCAAAGCTGCGGCATTTATTCTGGAAGCCAAAGCTATGGGCACGGCGCAGGAAATTGTGGATAAGGCCGAGAAAAAAGGCTACCCCACCCCTTACCGCGCTATTCACCCCTTTACGGGCGAAAAAATGCCCGTGTGGATTGGCAATTTTGTGCTGATGACCTACGGCACAGGTGCCATTAAAAGCGCCCCAGCCCACGATGAGCGCGATTTTGCCTTTGCCACCAAGTATAACTTGCCTATCCGCCCTGTGATTACAGGTGCGGGGTATGAGGAAGGCAAGCCTTACGGGCTGCGCGGAACGCTCATCAATTCAGGCAAATACAATGGCCTTACCAGCGATGAAGCGATTGTGGCCGTGATTGCTGATATGGAAAAAATGGGCATTGGCCAAGGCAAAACCAACTGGCGCCTGCGCGATTGGGGGATTAGCCGCCAGCGGTATTGGGGCTGCCCAATTCCCTTTGTGCATTGTGAAGCGTGCGGTGTGGTGCCCGTTCCACGTGATGAATTGCCGGTAAAATTGCCTGAAGATGTGGTGTTTGACGGCCAAGGCAACCCCTTGGACAAACACCCTACTTGGAAGCACACCCCCTGCCCTGCCTGCGGCAAGCCAGCAGTGCGCGAAACCGACACCATGGACACGTTTGCCGACAGCAGTTGGTACTTTTTGCGTTACCTCTGCCCCGATGCTACGGTGCCGCTGGATAAACAGGCCGTGGGTTACTGGATGGCCAACGGCGGCGTAGACCAATATATTGGCGGCATTGAACATGCTGTGCTGCACTTGCTGTACGCGCGGTTTTTCACCAAAGCCTTGCGTGATTGCGGCTACCCCGTGGGCGATGAGCCCTTTAACGCCCTGCTGTGCCAAGGCATGGTGATTGGCAATACCTACGTTGCCCCCAATGGCGACTATATTTACCCCAGCCAAGTGGAATGGAAAGAGGGCAAAGCCTTTTTGAAAACCACGGGCGAGGCGTTGAAAGTGCTGCCCGCCGAGAAAATTTCGAAAAGCAAAAACAACGGCGATAGCCCCGATAGCTTGGTGGAGAAATATGGCGCCGATACCTTGCGCTTGTTTATGTTGTTCACCGCCCCGCCCGAGCGCGATTTGGAGTGGAGCGAAGCGGCCATTGAAGGCGCGTGGCGTTACCTGAACCGTGTATGGACGCTGGCGCACCGCGTGGCTGGCCAAGTGGCTGTGGATAGCGCTGAAAGCAAAGAGGCGCGCGATTTACGCCGTACCATTCACAAAACCATTCGGCGCGTGACGTTTGACATTGAACGCTTCCAATACAACACCATGGTGGCGGCCTGTATGGAGCTGGCCAATGCCTTGCAGGCGGTGAAAGACGATGCGCCCGCCGAAATGCTAGGCCTGCGCCGCTTTGGGGTAGAAACCTTGGTGCGGTTGCTGAATCCTGCTGTGCCACATATCACCGAGGAATTGTGGCAGACTTTGGGCGGAAAAACCGCACTGGCCTTGACGAACTGGCCAACCTTTGATGCCGAAGCTGCCGCCGATGAAGAAATTACCGTGGTGGTGCAGGTGAATGGCAAGCTGCGCGGCAAGTTCCAAGCGCCAGCTGATATTACCGAGGCCGCCGCCCTGGCCCAAGCCCGTGTGGCCGTGACCGAACACCTCGCTGGCCTTACCGTGCGGAAAGAGATTTATGTGGCTGGCAAATTGGTGAATATTGTGGCTAACTGAGTGTAACAAAGGGACATAACAATGAAAATATCCGCCCTGCTTTTGACTGTATCGTGCGCTGCATTAACGGCTTGCGGTGGTTACACCCCCCTTTACACCCAAACCACGGGCGATGTGGTGGTGGCCAATGTGCAGATG
>JBAQUW010000222.1:0-7500 GCA_049297755.1 Alphaproteobacteria bacterium | reverse complement strand
TCGGGGTACTTTTCACCTTTCCCTCACGGTACTTGTTCGCTATCGGTCAATCAGGAGTATTTAGGCTTGGAGGATGGTCCCCCCATGTTCAGACAGAGTTTCTCGTGCTCCGCCTTACTCGAGGATACATATGCTTTTTACCGATACGGGATTATCACCCTCTTTGATTGCCTTTTCCAAAGCATTCTCGTTTTTACACATGTATCACTGGCCTGCTCCCCGTTCGCTCGCCACTACTAGGGGAATCTCGGTTGATTTCTTTTCCTACGGGTACTGAGATGTTTCAGTTCCCCGCGTTCGCTTTAAAATTCTATGTATTCAAATTTTAATACTTGCCCAACCCTGAATGATGAAGCCGATAAAGGCTTTATCATTCAAGATTGGAAAGTGAGTTTCCTCATTCGGACATCCACGGATCAAAGCTTATTCGCAGCTCCCCGTAGCTTAACGCAGCGTATCACGTCCTTCATCGCCTCTGATTGCCAAGGCATCCGCCTGGCGCCCTTCTCATACTTATTACGCCGATATACACACGCAGAGAGCAGAACATCGGAGATTGTCACAGCCGGCCTTTTGAATCCCGTCTGTGGGTTACATTCCAGTAACCTCTTTCTCTCTACACGCGCGATTTATGTCAATAAATCGTAGTATACCAATGGTATGGCTAGACAGATAAAGACTTATATATAGTCAATAACTCGATATCTTATCTAGGAGTTATCATCACCTATTCAATTGTCAAAGAACTCTGTTGGCTGCTTCGATTTCCTTTCGGTTTTCTCTGCGGCAACGGAGCGGAACATAACCGCACTCCCCTCCCCTGTCAACAGCCTATTTGCAAAAAAGTGAAATCTTTTTGCCTGGGGATTAAAAGTGGCGGAAAACATGGGGAATCCCCTACGTTTTTCTACCCACAAGGCGCATCAACCTGTGTATATAAGGAAAGGGTACGCTTAATAAACGGGCAAAACCTACTTTTAAGACGCGCCATTCCCCATCTTCTCTGCTTCATTTTCTCTTTGGCGGCTCAGCTCTTTTAAGTTGACGCGCCTTAGCAGAAAGTATACATTTCAGCCATTCCAACCTACCCGTTTATGGCTGTCGCGACCTTGTTGTCATTACCCCCCGCTCTTGCTTCTTATAAGTAAGGGCCAACCACGGAGACGACCAATGACACATGCGACAGACCACCTGACCCCTGCGTGGGTCGATGAGATTCGTAAACTCATCTACGACCATCAGGAAAAGCCCATTCCCGGCATTATGGGGGTGTGGCTCGACCACCAGAACTATTACTTCATTCCGGTAACGCACGAGTGCGATGCTGGCGTGTTGTGTGTCTCTTACTATAAGAACAGACAGTTGACGGAAGCCCTGACTCTTTTTTCGGACCACGGGGCGACCAAGGTGACCGACGAGCTGCTGCAGGAGGTGGTGAGGTATTACCGTAAGGAGTATCTACCCCTGCTGAAGAAGCACGGACACCGCTAAATACAGAAAACGGAGGCTTCGGCCTCCGTTTTCTGTTGAATTTTCCCCACATTAAGTATACACAGCAATACATCGTAACCGTTTACAGGAGCCTTCCATGCTCAACCTCCCGCCGCCTGCCCTCCACCATCTGAATGGTTCTGGGTGGGGCAACAATATCCGCCGCATGATTTGGAATCATCAAGATAAGCCCAAAAAGGGGATTGTTGAAATCGCCCTCAACGATCATCGGTACTTCTTTGTCCCTATCCAGCATATCCAGTTTAAACATGGAGCTTGGGATTTGCTGTGCATCACCTTTTACCAAAGTGTCGGCGATATTCAAGCCGCATGGCTGATGGGCCTGAATCGGGAACCTAAACCTCTCGATGAAGCCTCGGCCAACCTTATATGGCAACACCCATGAATTAACGGGGGCTTCGGCCTCCGTTTTTTGTTTATACCCACAGGTTCTTTTTTTGTTTGGCAAAATCAAAACAGTCTGTTACATATACGCCGTTACAAACGTCTGGGCCCTTAGCTCATCTGGTAGAGCGCCTGCTTTGCAAGCAGGAGGTGATCGGTTCGATCCCGATAGGGTCCACCACTTTAGAAGAAAAACACGCCCTGCTGGGGCGGTTTTTTTATGCCGTGCGCCAGCTCTGCAGAATTGTCACACAAATAACATTTTTGCCACATCGCACAGAACGAAGCTTGCCCCACCCGCCGAAAGCACTGGCACACTTGCAGAAAAATTCTTTAGAGTGACAAAGTACGTTACTCAACAATAAAGGATAACCAAATGAAACTGACAAAACTATTTGCGACCAGCGCCCTCACCTTATTGGCTGTGCCAGCCATGGCCGTGGAATTGACCATGTATGGCCAAGTGGAAAAACTGATGCTGATGGTGGACGACGGCCAAAACACCGATTTTAATATTGTGGATAGCACCATTGGTGGCACCTTGCTGGGCTTTACGGGCGAGCAGAAGATGGACAATGGTTTGACAGCTTCTTTCTTGCTGGAACTGCCCATTACAGGAAACACCAGCAATAACGTGACGCAGTTTAACTCTGCTGGTTCTTCTACTGCTGCCACTGAAACAGCCGACACCCTTGCCACCGACTGGGCCCGCGTGGGCTTGAGCGGTAACTTTGGTACTGTGTTGCTTGGCCGCCAAGATACGGCAGCTGATGCCCGCAGCGGGGTTGACCTGGGCGATGCCAAAGAACTGCTGACCAACGAAGTGTTGGATATGGGTGGTAGCCTGAAGTTCCGCAATGCCACAACAGGCGGCTTTAGCAGCTTGGATGTGAATGACGTGATTGCCAGCTTTGACGAAGAAAACCTCTCGAACAGCATTCGCTACAATAGCCCTGAGTTTTACGGCCTGAGCGGTGCCATTTCTGCCGCCCAAGGTGGTGATATGGAAATTGGCGCTGGCTATGAAACCGCGCTCAGCGAAAGCTTTACCTTAGCCGCAGGTTTGGGCTACCGCGCCAATGGCGATGCCGCCCCTACCGATACCAACATTGAAGATAGCGTCACCAAAGGTTCGGTCTCGTTGCGTCATAGCAATGGTGTGGCTGCAACCTTGGGTTATGCCCAACGTAATTTGGTGAACACCACCAGCAGTGCGGTAAAAGACCCCACCAACCTGTATGCAAAAGTGAGCTATGGGTGGGACGCTTACGCCATTGGTGCTGACTACAGCGTCACGGAAGATCTGAACGCAGGTGTTGCCGGTAGCGAAGGTACCAGCATGGGTGTGGCCGCCACTTGGCAGCTGGCCGATGGCGTGTGGACGGGTGCCACCGTGCGTCAAATCAGCTACGAAGACGACACCACCACCAACTACGACGATATTATGGTGATGGGATTGGACTTTGGCGTGAAGTTCTAAGCCTCACTTAAAAAAGCCCCTACGGGGGCTTTTTTTGTGTTATAGGCAGTCACTTTCCACCGTTTTTGATGGAGTAACACCCATGATACGCCTGTTGATTGATGGCGAGAGCGGCACCACTGGCTTGCAGTTGGTGCAGCGCTTGCCTGAACTTCCCCCACACCAGCGCCTGACTTTACCTGAAGCCGAGCGCAAAAACCCTGCTGCCAAACGCGCCCTGTATGCCCAAGCCGATATTGTGGTGCTGTGCCTGCCCGATGACGCGGCCATGGAAGCTGTGGCCTTGTGCCGTAGCTTAGATGCGGATAGCCCGCGGATATTGGACGCCTCGAGCGCCCACCGTACACGGGCAGGCTGGGTGTATGGTTTGCCTGAACTTTCTGCCAACCAACCCACTTTAATTGCCCACGCCCGCAGGGTGAGCAACCCCGGTTGCTATGCCACGGGGGCCATTGCCCTGCTGGCGCCCCTTGTGCAAGCTGGCGTTTTGGCACCTACGGCCAATATCAGCATCAATGCAGTATCGGGCTATTCGGGTGGCGGCAAAAGCATGATTGAACAGCATACACGCAACCACGGCCCTGCCTTTGAACTGTATGGCCTTGGCTTGCAGCACAAGCATGTGGGAGAGATTCAAGCCCATGCAGGCTTGGCTGCCCGCCCGCTGTTTGTACCTTCAGTTGGGCATTTTGCCCAAGGCATGGTGGTGAGTATTCCATTGTTTACCAACATGCTGACCAAGCCTTACACGGCAGAGGCCCTGCGGATGCTGTATGCTGAGCACTACAACAGCAGCCCGCATATACGGGTGGAGCCTGCCCAACCCCAGCGCCTTGAAGCCGAGCTGACCAACAGTGACGGGTTGGATATTGTGGTATGCGCCAGCCCTGATGGTGAGCAGCTACTGCTGATTGCCAAGCTGGATAACTTAGGCAAAGGCGCCAGCGGTGCAGCCATACAAAACCTGCGCTTGATGATGACTTAGCCCCCTCACGGGGGCTTTTTGTGTTGTAACATTCAATCTGATTTAAACAATCAGGCGTGCTTGGTAAACGCCCACAGGAAAAAGCGGCGATAAATCACCCGATATAATATGGCGCGGAACATTGAGCGCCCCAGCAGCAGCGGCAAGCTGGGGTGGGCCAGCAGCTGGTGCCCAGCTACAGACCATTGCCTTTGCTTAATGGCCGCCTTAAACCGCAGCGCTGCATCGCCACGCAAAGCTGCACAGGTATAATTGTGCAGGGCGTTACGTTCTGCAGGGCTCATCTGCGCGCCATAGGTTTTTAAAATATGGGCCACCACCACCAACGTATCGGCCACCTGGTATTTTGACGTGGAAAAACCAGAGGAGGTCGCCGATAAATCTCCACGCGAAGCCGTATAAAGATACAGAGGATCTTGTATCAGCGTGCACTGGGCACCATGCATCATCAGCTCTATAATCAACAAAAAATCCTCACTCATACGGAAAGAGGTATTATAGCCCATACCAGCTTTATTGAGCACCGAGGCCTTTATGAGAGGTTTAAGTAACCCCCAAACAAAACGTTGATGCATTTGGCTATTGAGCATGAAATCTTGCAATGTTACAGGCCGCGACACATGCGGACTAGGCGCCACCGCCCTGCCTTGGCGAAACTGAGAGTTTGGGATAGCCACACGGGAAATCACGCCCAAGGGGGCATCGTAAATATGCTGGTTATCGAAGATAATCTCGCTATTGGTGGCTTCGGCGGTACTCAGCATGGCCTGCAAGCGGGTGGGGTAAATCCAATCGTCTGCATCCACAACCGCCAGCCAAGCGCCACGGGCGTGGGCAATGCCCGCATTGCGGGCCACACTTTGGCCGCTGTTTTTGGGCAGTGATATGACTTTTATCCGCTTATCCGTCTGCGCGGCAGCTTCTGCTAATGTACGGGTGGCATCTGTTGAACAGTCATCAATAATCACCAATTCCCAATCGCGCATGGTTTGGGCTTGTACGCTCTCAATGGCACGGCCTAACGTGGCGGCACCATTGTAAACGCACATAATGACAGAAACGGCGGGTGTGGGCATGGCTATGGTTTCCAAATTAATGGCATGATGCAACTTTCCTATGAGTTGGATGTTTTTCTCACAGCCGTTTTCATTCGCTCAAACGCTTTTTTTAAATCATTCAGCGCTTGGTTTTGACGCTTAGTTGTACTAAGCACTGGCGGTAGTGCCGCACAAGCCCGCAATTTTTTGGCCGCACGTTGGATAAGCCAGCTATCTATAAAAGGAAAGAATATCTGGCGCAGACGACGAATAGAGAAACCAAACCCTCTTAAGAGTGTGTAACTTACTATCCCCGATTTTTTTTGCACATGTAGCAGGTGATGATGTTCACACAACACTTTAAGAGCTTCCTCATCATTCCACTGTGCCACTTGGGCTGCTGGCAGGCGTGCAGGCGTGTGGAAGAAGGGGTACAGCATATTCCGCAAGGCCTCGGCCACACAGCTGGGGGGTAAGTCGGTAGGGTGGTAGGGCACGTTTAAACTCAGTGTCCAGTCTTTCCATTTGAAAGTGCTGATTTCATGGGACGTGCACAGGGGAATCCATGGCGTACGCAACACATCGGCACAAATGGCGGCGTGCATGGCATCGGCCAGCACCAATTCGGCTGATTGGATTTTTTCCAGCAACACCTTGCTATCCCAACGGGGGTCGAGGTAGGTAATACCCGCCTGGGCGCAAACCTCTGCCCATCGCCCCGCTTCGGCGGCCGATAAATGCGGCATAAACACCACCCCACTGCGGGTTTTTGGTTCCTTTTGATACTGTGGCAGAGCACGGAGCAGCAGTGCGCTATCGGTAATAGCCACTTCTGGCTTTAAGCCCAATAATTTAGCACTTATAGGGCCGCGCACAGCTAAAAAATGCCACGAACTATCGTAGTGCGGCAATGGATCATAACCCACCCCGCTGCCCAGCACATACTTAGGCCATGCTTCGGCTTTTTCTGGTATCTTTTTGCCCAAAATGGTGCCAATGCCTACCAGCAAGGCTGGGCCATGCGCCGGAGAAGTTATTTCTGGCCACAGGCTGGCCCATAACCATTGGTTTAAATCATCGCCGAAATTGCCTTCGCGGGCGGCGTAGTAAAAAATGTCCATACACTATAACCTTTCTTCAAATGCGTTTTAACGCATGCTGTGCTTTGTGCCATAACTGAGCCCATACGCTGTGGGGAGCCAACGTTTGGGCGCACCATAACAAAGCCAGAGCCAATACGCTATACAAAATAACGCCCGTGCCTACCAACATGGCCAAGCCTGCCCACCCTTGCATGGGCAACACAGCACCCACGGCAACAACGCCAGCAGCCATAAGTATTGCCAGCAACAGCGGCCACAATATATCTACCACCGCAGGCGCCACCTGCATGCGGGCATAGCGTTGCTGCAAAGCTAGATTGAGTAACATAATCGTAAAAGCGCGGGCCACATGGGCGCCCAGCACCCATACCACTCCCCATGGGGCAAATAACACGGTGAGCGTGACACTTAATACCGTTTGCGCAATGCTTTGCCAAAATACCACTTGGTTATGGCCTAAGCTCATCATCAGCGGGGAAAAATAACTATTAATCACGGCAGGGAGCGCCAACAAGCTCATAACCTGCATCAATACCACCGCAGGTTGCCATTGCGTGCCAAATACCAAGGGCACCACGCGCTCGGCCACCGCAGCCATGCCCAAAAATAAGGGGAATGCCAACAATGCCGAGACTGCCACCATCTGCCGATACCCCGTGTGTAACCGGGCCTTATCGGCCTGCAGGGCGCTGAAAGTACTGATGGCCACATTGACTAAGGGCTGCAGCGCCAATTGCATCACAAAATCGAACACCCGCCACGCCAGCCGCACATAGCCCAGCACAGTGGCGCCTAAAAAAACACCAATCAGCACATCCACCGCGCGGTTGTTGAGCGTGCCCAACACCAAGCTAAGCATTGCATAAGCGCCTTGCTGCAAGGTCTGTTTTAAGGGGGGCGTTATTGCACTCTCTGGGGCGCTCGCATGCCACGGCCGCCATGTATCGGCGCGCCACAGCATAAAGGTATGCACACAGGCCGTCACCCATTTTTGCACCA
>JBAQUW010000221.1:0-8014 GCA_049297755.1 Alphaproteobacteria bacterium | reverse complement strand
TGCCAGCACAGGGGCTATCAGTTTAAACGATAGTGATGTGACTTTGGGGGGTAACCTGACCACCACGAATGACCTGATTGCGATTGAACATAACCTCATCACCACGGGTGCCAGCACGTTTACCACGGCGGGCGGGGCGATGACGGTGGGGGGGGGTATTACAGCAAGTGGAGCCTTAACATTTACCACAGGTGGCGGTGATGTGACCGTTGGTGATGATGTGGCCAGCACGGGTGCTGTGGCCTTTACCACCAGTGGCGGTGATGTGGATATTGGAGGGGACTTGGTCACAGGTGGCACAACCAGTTTTGCTACCGCAGGCGGTGATACGGCGATTGGCGGCAATACCACGTTGGGTGGCAATGCCACGTTTACCAGTGGCGGGGGCGATGTGGAGCTGACGGGTACAACCGATGGCGCGTATAGCTTAACGGCCACTTTGGGTGCAGGGACGTTTACGGCCACGGGCGATATGGGAGGCATAACACCTTTGACGGACGTGACCATTACAGCCAACCAAATGAATTTGGGTAATATTACTGTAACGAATGGCATGACCTATGACGGTGAGATATTAACCAGCGGATTATTGAGTGCTGGCCAAGCTGTGAACATGACGGGCGATGTGGTGTTGGGTGGCGGTGTGACCACCAGCAATGGCGATATTACCATTGGCGGGGCGGTGGTGCTGACGGCGGATTCGATTTTACGTTCGGGCGGTACGGGTACTGATACCATTAGTATTGGCAGCAGCATTACGGGCGATTATGTGCTGACCTTTGATGCGGGCTTGGCCAACATTGATATTGCTGGCAACGTGGATATTGGCCAGTGGGTGTTTAGCAGTGGCGAAGATTTGAATTTGGGCGGCACTTTTACTACCGATGCCAGCATGAATTTTGCCAATTTAGATACTATTACGGTTGACGCCGATAGTACATTTACCTCCACCAGCGGTGACATTACCATGGGCAGCAACAACGTGATTACGGGGCCATATAGCCTGACGTTTGATGGGGATATTGTGACGTTATATGATGTGGGGGGGATTAATCCTGCCACCGACCCCACATCGCTCACTGTCAATGCTACCACCTTTTATTTGTTGGGTGGGGTGACCACCAGCGGCGTGCAGACCTATACCAGCCTAGATGGTTTGGCGAGTGATTTGCTAACCAGTGGCGCAGATATTAACCTTTATACGGATATCAGTTTGTTGGGCGACGTAACCATTTCCACCGGTGCAGGCTTAGGCGGAAATATTTATTTGGGTGGTACCATTGATGGTGGCTACGCCTTAACGCTTACCGCAGGGCTAGGTAACATTACCACCACCAGCGCTATTGGCGAAACCACAGCTTTGAGTTCTCTCACCATGCAAGGCCAAAACTACACGCTGTATGGTGCTAACACCACGGGTGCGCAAGACTATACGGGTGGTGTGACGCTGTTGGGCGATGTGACCTCGGCGGGTGGGAATATCAGCTTCCATGACGAAGTAACTTTGGGTGATGATGTGCGCATCAGCAGTGGCGATGACACAGGTGGCAATTTGCTGTTTGAAAATGCCGTAAATGGTAATTTTGACCTGACCGTAGGTGCTGGCAGTGGCAACATTACCTTTAACGAAGCGGTGGGCGGCACCACACGGTTGGATGTGTTTACCATTGAATCGGCAGAAGATATTCGGTTTGAGGAAGGCTTGCGGGTGCGCAGTTTTGTGGAGCGGCGTTCTCATGGCAGCACCGAGTTTGGGTATAACCCAGGCTTAGATGTGCTGGAAACCATTACCATTTCACGCCCATCAACCATTACGGGGCGCATTGCGGGCACGAGTGTGATTTTGGAATCGACTGGGAGTATTCGGGCAGAAGTGGTGGCCGATGAGCTGACCATTGGCGGCACCCAAAGCTATATTGCGGCCACGGTTGCGGGCGAGCGTGGGCGGCAGGCGGCGCGGCGTGTGCGCTTCACCTCGCTTTCTAGCGGGCCGCACTTGGTGAATGGGTATAACATTCCGTTGTTAGAAGCGGTGACGGCGCCCTATGTGCTGAACACCACGCGGTTGGGCGAAAGCTTGGGCAGCCAGCCTCTCACCATAGATGGAGTTGCTTTAGCTGATATGGAGCTAAACCCCGCAGCTGGCAATTATAGTTTGCTAACGGATATGACGGGGTTGGCGGTGGATTCCAGCTTGGTGACAGGTGATTTATGGAGCGATGAATGGGATGATGGGGTTGAGGAGTCTGATCTTTCGCCATTGTCGGCAGCCCAGCCAGCCACGGTGGTGCAGTAGCGGCCTCTAGGCGACTTTGGTTTTGTATGGTATAGGACAGCCATGAACACCGCCGCCCCAAGTCTGATTTTATCCTTTGCCTTTGGCAATATTCCCGTGCGGGGCAAGTTGGTGCGTTTGGCCAATGTGGGGGCGCAGTGCCCATCGTTACAAATTGCAGCGGGCGAGGCAGATATAGCCCCCGTGACCACCACCTTGCTGGAAATGCTGGTGGGTGCCGTGCTGATGGTGCAAGACTTTAAAACGGGTGCCGATGTGACCCTGCAAATGCATGCCGCCGCCCACAATGCCACGTGGGTGACGCGGTGCGACAGCAGCAACCATATTCGGGCATGGGCAAATACAGAAGCCCATGGCGTGCCTTTTGCTAACCTGCAACACACAGCCAGCACGTTTGCGGCCACGGTGACGCTCAATGAGCATACCTACCAAAGCTTATTGCCGTTGGAAGCCGATACCGCCGCCCAAGCCATTGCCCATTACTTCACCCACAGCGTGCAAGCGGCTACCCATTTGCGGGTGTGGGTGTGCCAGCACGCGGGGCAAGTACATTGCGGCGCGTTGTTTTTGCAGGCATTGCCCAACCAAGGCGAAAGTTATTCCGACGACTGGCAACGCTTAAGTTATATCCTCGATACCGTGACCTCTGCTGAAGCGGCTTTGGCCGATAGCAGCGTGGGCGGCACCTTGCCCACCCAATTGCTGGGCCGTTTGTTTGCGGAGGATGAAGTGAACATTTACCCGTTGGAACCCATTGTATTTGCGGTAGAATCGCCCCGTGCGCGTATGGGTATAGCCTTGCAAAAGCTGGGGCAAACCACGTGCGCCGAGATGCTACAAGAAGGCCCGATAGTGATGCAAGACGCCTACACGGGGCAGGAAGAAACATTCACCGCCGCCGATATTGCCGCACTGTTTGTTGACAACCCTGCGTAAGTGCCTGACAATGCGCTTATGTTGTATGCGCGTTTTACGCTGTTTTTGGCCGTTTCTCTCACTGCGTGCGGGTGGGGGGGTGGCATTACCTTGTCGCCCGATGTGATTCGGACTGATAAAAACACAGGCGAATTGAAAACCATTAGCCGCGCCAAGGATGTGGAAGGCGGCATTGTGCGCGCATTCCCTGATATTCCGATTCCTGCCACGCATGAGATTGATTTGGAGCGCAGCGTGATTTTCACTTCACCCTCGCAAACTGTTGGAAAAATTAGCCTCATTGGCAGTGGCGACGTGGAAAGTTTGTTTCGCTTTTTTGAAAGCCAAATGGAAGGTAACGGCTGGAATAAGGTGAATGCGTTTCAATCGGCCACCAGTTCGCTCTACTTTGCCAAACCTGGGCGTTTTGTGGCGATTATTATTGAGTCGACGGGTAAGTCTGATTCGCGCGTGACCATTAACGTAGGGCCTGAGTAAGCCTTTTGCAGCTTTACTCCCGATGATACGGGTGCCCCGCATTCAGCGAAAACGCGCGGTAAAGTTGTTCCAGCACCAGCGCCCGCACCAATTGGTGGGGAAAGGTGAGGGGGGAGAGGCTCCACACGCTATCTGCGCGGGCGCGCACGCTGTCGTCGAGCCCTTCTGCGCCGCCAATCAGGAATATCACGGGCTTGGCCAGCTGCTGCCAACTGTTGAGTTTCTCGGCAAATTGGGCGGTGGAATAGGTTTTGCCGCGTTCGTCTAAAGCAATCAACAATGCCCCTGTGGGCACTTTGGCCAGTTGGGCTTGGGCTTCCTTGGCCTTAATAGTGGCGGGGTTGCCGTCTTTCACTTGCGGGAGTTCAATTTGGGTGAGGGTGGCGTAGGCGCCCAAGCGCTTCTCATACTCCGCGCACAGCTCACTCACCGCCCCGCGCTTGAGTTTACCAGTGGAGAGAAGGGTGAGTTTCATGGGCGCAGTATAGCACAAAAAAAGGAGGGCCACTGGCCCTCCAAATTGTTACATCAAAATTGCTTCGCAAATGGGCTTAACGTGAATTGGTCCAGTGCGATAAAGGTTACGTTTGTCGGTCTCTTCGGGTGGCAGACGTTTCAAGAGAGCGTCGACTTCTTTGCTCAGCACTGAAATGCTATCTCTAGGAAGTCCTTTCAACGTGACGGTGAGTCTGATGCCATGTTCGTTAAGCACAATGGCATCGCAGGCTTCGTTAATGTTAAAAAGCCGAGCGACTGTATCTTGCCAGGCATGGCTTAGATAACCTGGGTTTTTGAGAGATTGGGCAGAACCGTCTTGAATAATAAACGTGACAATTGACTCTGCCACTTCCAGTGTATAAGGGGGCTTTGCCATGATGTTTCTCCAGCAGTTGCGGGTGGTAGGTATATAAACGCAATGTATACCTAAGTCAAGAAGGGTTTACTCCCCCTTAAACGCATAACTCCACATCTTCTCTAAATTATACTTCTCGCGCGCTTCGGCAGTGAAGATGTGAATGATACTGTCGCCAGCGTCCACCACAATCCATTCGCTGTTGCCAAGGCCTTCTAAGTGGTGGATGGGGTAGCCTGCGGCCACCAAATCGTCCTTCACATGTTTGGCAAGTGCGGTAGCGTGGGTGGGGTTGAGGGCGGTGGCAATCACCAAGTCATCGGCCATGGTGCTTTTGCCAGCGAGAGGAATGGTGATGATGCACTCGGCCTTGAGGTTCTCTAACAAAACAACCGCCATGGCGGCGGGGGCAGAGGTGCGAGGGCTGCGCGTGGCAGCGTTGCGACCAGATTTTTTTGGTAAACCCTTTGTTTTAGGGCGGGTGGCGTAGGCCATATTGGTTTGTTTAATGGGTCGTCCTCCTCTGTGTGTTTATGGCGGGGGGCGCAAGCAAATGCAGCTTATACATCACAAAACCTGACACCAGCAAGGGGAGGGAAACAACGGTACAGAGGGCAATACCAATCATCTGCCTTTATTATGGGCACGGGTGGGGTGGGTGGCAAGGGGGTTTTACAAGAGTGTGTAGGAGGTGTGATAAAAACGCATCTGGTATAGCTGTTCTTGTAATTTCTTGTACAAGAACAGCTATGGTTGTGCACTGCTGCGCAACCCGCGCATGGCAGGCTGTGCTTGGCTTTGCCAAGCCTCAGCCGAATGCGGCGCCTTCCCTTAATTTGTGCAACAAATTAAGGGATTAGCTATAAATATAACTGTGTCTTCCCAGCGAAAGCTGGGATCCATTCACGCGGTATTGATGCGTTGGACAAATGGATGCCAGCTGGAGCTGGCAAGACACAGTTTTTGTTTTAAGCCTACGTAAACGGGTAATCCAAATGTTTCACCAAGCTGGGCAATATCTTTTTATACTTGGTATAGAGCCGTTCTTGGCGCAGGCGGCTCAGGTGGTCGGGGAACAATACGCCGTCTAAATGGTCCATCTCGTGCAAAATGGCGGCAGTGAGAATGCCTTCGTCAGGCGTGATGGTTTGAATATTTCCGGCTACATCCATATATTCCACCGTTACAAAGCGCGGGCGGCTGACGGGCGCGAACATATCAGGGATGCTGAGGCAGCCTTCTTCCATCTCCACCAACTCATCGCTGGCTTTTAAAATACGCGGGTTTATCAGACAAAGACTATTTTCTTTGGTAGGTAAACGGTTTTTAAAATCGCGCTTGGTATCGTAAAACACTACCGCCATGCGGGTGGCTACTCCAATTTGTGGGGCCGCTAAACCCACGCCGTGAGGTATGGAAAACATCGTGTCGAACAAGTTTTGCGCCAATGTACGCACAGCGTCTGTCATGTTGGTGACGTTTGTCGTATTCTCGCGCAACACGGGGTGCGGGTGCAGTACTACGGGCAGAATCGCCATTTTACAATTATCCTTAACTTTGGCCTTAACTTTGCGTATAGTGCGCTTAGTATAACAAAAAGAATATAAATTCAAGAAAGGGTTTTTTAATGGCCAAGGCAGTTAATGGCAGTAGCCACGCGGGCATTCAATGCATCGGCGTGATTGGCGCAGGCCAAATGGGCAATGGTATTTCGCACGTGGCGGCTGCGGCAGGTTATAAAGTGATCATGATGGATAAGAATGAGCCTTCGCTTAACAAAGCCCTTGAAACCATTGCTAAAAATCTAGATCGCGCCATTAAAAAAGGCACCATGACCGAAGCTGAAAAGAAAGCAGCTTTGGCCAACATTACCCCCAGCAACAGCATGGCCGAGCTGAAAGATTGCGATTTGGTGATTGAAGCCGCCACTGAAAATGAAAGCATTAAGCGGTTGATTTTTAAAGAGTTGGACGGGTTGCTCAAAACGGGTGCGATGATTGCCAGCAATACCTCGTCTATCTCCATCACCCGCTTGGCGGCGTGCACCACGCGGCCAGAACGCTTTATTGGCATGCACTTTATGAACCCTGTGCCGATGATGAAATTGGTGGAGATTATTCGTGGCCTTGCCACCAGCGAAGAGTGCTACCAGCAAGTAAAAGCACTGGCTGAGAAAATGGGTAAAACCGTGGCCACCAGCGAGGATGTGCCTGGTTTTATTGTCAACCGCTTGCTCCTCCCTATGCTCAACGAAGCCGCGTATTGCTTGCAAGATGGCGTGGCTGATGCGGTAAGTATTGATAGCAGCATGATGTTGGGTGCTGGCCACCCCATGGGCCCCTTAACCTTGGCCGACTTTATTGGCCTCGATACTTGTGTCGCCATTATGCGCGTGCTGCATAACGAATTGGGCGATAGCAAATACCGCCCCTGCCCACTGCTGGTGAAATATGTGGATGCGGGCTGGCTGGGCCGTAAATCGGGCAAAGGGTTCTATGATTATAGCCAAGAAGTGCCCGTGCCGAGCAAAGTGTTGAAGGTGGCATAGATTTTTTGCTTGATTTGCAGCATAAAACCTTGTAAAAGCTGCACACCTGCTGAAGACCGTTGGTGCAAGAAATTGCTTAAGTTGTTGATTTATTGTTCGCAATAAAGAAACAAGCCAGCCGAGGTGAGGAAGACTGAACGGAAGCCGTTATGGCTGTTCTGTTCCTATTCTCCACACAATTCATGTTAGGCGATGCACCCACATGGGGTGGGCGCATCAACCCGAAAAAAAGGATCCCGTTCTATGGACCGCGCACAAAAACACGCCTTTGTGCAAGACCTGAACGGCCGCTTGGCTGCAACTCAGTTGATGATTGTTGGGCACTATCACGGTTTGACCGTGGCCCAGATGACCACCCTGCGTCGCGCCATGATGGCTGAAGGCGGCGAAGTACAAGTGGCCAAAAACCGCTTGGCTAAGCTGGCTTTGAACGGAACACCTGTGGCGGTGGCTGCTGACTTGCTCAAAGGCCCCTCTGCCCTGGTGTTCTCGGAAGACCCAATTGCTGCTGCCCGCGTGGCGCACAATTTTGCAAAAGAGAACGATAAGTTCGTGATTCTCGGTGGTGCTTACGGCGCGCAGAAACTTTCTGCCGCTGAAGTGAAAGCCTTGGCCGAACTGCCATCTCTGGACGCATTGCGTGCGAAACTGCTGGGCTTGTTGCAAGCACCTGCGCAAAAACTGGCTACGCTTACCCAAGCGCCTGCCAGCAAAGTTGCCCGCGTGATTGCGATGAAAGAGCAAGCGAAAGCTGCTTAATTAAGCGCTGCAAAAGGTTCTATCAACCGTTCTTAGGTTACAAAGGTAAGACTATCAATACTGTAAGGAGTAATAACCATGTCTGCAAATCTGCAAAATATCGTCGACACTCTGTCGGCCCTGACCGTTCTGGAAGCTGCTGAGC
>JBAQUW010000220.1:0-4417 GCA_049297755.1 Alphaproteobacteria bacterium | reverse complement strand
CTCGGTGGGGCGGTTGATATCCGCCGTTACCCACACGCCGTTGACACTCTCCTCAACGGTCACCTCATCCATGTGTTGGATGAGTGAGCCATCGATCCTAAAGTGCTGGCGAAGACTGTATTTCAACACCGTGGGGCCATACTGGCTGAGCAGCGGCAGCTCTAGCACCAATCCATTCTGGCGTTTTGGTGCCAACCACTTGAACTTGACATGCGCCGTCTGCGCAAAGTCTAAGGCCCTAGCCTCATTCCGCCAACAGCTTTCCACCTGGCTATGCGCGGTGGGCATTTGCCATTCACAGCGGTACATGGTCTGCTTCCACACCGCCTTCAGGCTGTTGGTGACTTCGGCCTTGCTTATACCACGCTCCTGCGCGTTAGCGGCGTTAATGCCCACCGCCAGACCGACGTAAGCGACAATGGCAGCAGCCAGAATGGCCGCACGCAGCAGAAAATAACGAGCATTCTTCATTGCTCTCTGCATTTTTATTCTCCCAAAAGAGTTGGTGTTTCGCTGTGGTTATCCACAAGCGGCTGCTCATATGGGGGTTTTACGCGTGGTTGTCAAGCCATTGCTGCACAAAAGTAAGTGCTTCGGCAGGAGTTGGCTGTTCCCACACCTGCTGGGCGGGGTACGTTTGGCGCAGCCATGTGGCTTGGCGCTTGGCATATTGACGCTGACGGGTGAGAAACGCTTCGCGTATGGCGGATTTATCCAATGTGCCGTCAAGGTGCTGATATAATTCCGCTAGCCCTAAGCTGGTGAGGGCGGGCAGGGTTAAAGCATAATTTTTCTCACGCAAGGCCGCTACTTCCGCCATCAGACCGTGGGCATAGATATGGTCAAAGCGTTGTGCCAACCGCGCTAAAATCTCGGCCCGGGGGCGGTGAATGGCCAGCGGCAGCATGTTGGCGGCCAAGCCCCCTGCCCGCGGCTGTTGTTGCCAATCACTGAAACGTTGACCTGTGGCCTGCCACACGCTCAAGCCACGGGCAATGCGCTGGCTGTCGTTCACAGTAATTTGCGCCGCCCATGGGGCGTCTACCTTGGCCAATTCGGCATGGAGAACAGCCGCCCCTTCTTGCTCCACGCGGCTTTGCCAGTGTTTCACAATCTCGGCGGGGATTTCAGGAATGGGCGATAAGCCATGCAGCAGAACATCGGCATATAGCCCTGTGCCGCCCACAAAAATGGGCACCTGGCCGTTGGCCCAAGCTGTTTCTGCCGCTTGGCGGGCGGCGGCCACATAGGCGCCAGCAGAAGAGATGACGGTAGGCTCTAACACTTCATATAAAACGTGGGGGGCGGCAGCATACTCTTCCGCCGTGGGGCAAGCTGTGAGCAACGGCATGTGACGATACACTTGGCGGCTGTCCATGTTGATAACCACACCATTCAACGCCTGCGCCAACCCCATGGCCAACGCACTTTTGCCGCTGGCCGTGGGGGCAAATAATACAATGGCGGGGTTGACACGGCTATGCATACATTCTATATGCCATGCACTTGTCACATTTTAAAGGAAAATCCTATGCCGCAATCAAAAACTGGCCGCGCTATGCGTGGTTTGGTGCAAGCTGGTGTTGGCCAGCTGAATGGCGTCAGCCAACCCTCGGAAAGAAACCTGATTGACGCCGCCCAATATGCTATGGACCAAAACCCCAGGTGGCAGCAAGAAGCAGGGCTTACCCGTGCCGAACTGGCGCGTGATATTGCCCGCCAAAAGGGTGTACTTGGCAATGGCAGGTTTACAATGACTATTCGCCACGCCACCTAAACCTGCATGTGACCTGCCGCCCCCTAAGGGCGGCTTTTTTATGGCCACCTCTAACAGACTTGGAAAAAGCATCCACCTGTGCTACATAAACAGGCATGGCGCCAAAAGTGAGCAAAACCGTTGTCAAAAAAACCAAAGCCCCCACCAAGGCCAAATTGCTGCCCAAAGCGGGGAGCAAATACCCCGACCTGACCGGTGCCATTGCCCTGCTGGCCGTGCGCCAAATGGATGAGTTGAGCGATGAACACCGTCAAGTGTTGCAAAAATGGCAAGACCAGTTGCAACAACTCAACACCGAAATCAAACGCCTGAGCAAGTTGGAAGAATTCAGCGCCAACCTCTCACGCAAACCCTTAGAATAGCGAGTATATCCATGACCAAAAAAACCACCGATACCCCCACAGGCTTCGATTTATCGGCCCTGAATGCGCCCCAACTGGAGCGCCTGAGCCAATTGATGGCCGACAATGGCCTGACTGAACTGGAATTTGAACAACACGGCACCCGCATTAAGCTAGGGCGTGGTGTGACCATGGCGGCGGCTTCTCAACCTTTTACTTTGGCCACGCCAGCCGCTGCAACCCCAGCCCCTGTGGCCGCACCTGCCGCCCCAGTGAACGAGATTAAAGCCCCCTTGGTGGGCACGTTCTACCACGCCAGCGCGCCTGATGCCGCCCCCTTTGTGAAAGTGGGCGATACCGTGCGCGTGGGCCAAGTGATTGGGATTATTGAAGCCATGAAAACCATGAACCCTGTGGAAGCCGATAAAGCAGGCACCGTCACCGCCATCATCGCCCCCAACGCACGGGCGGTGGAATATGGCCAACCCCTCATTGCCTTGGCGTAACAAAGTAAGGGCTGCACATGTTTAGCAAAATCCTCATCGCCAACCGTGGAGAAGTGGCGCTGCGCATCCACCGCGCCTGCCGCGAGCTGGGCATTGCCACCGTGGCCATTCACAGCGAGGCCGATGCCGATGCCCTGCATGTGAAGCTGGCCAACGAAAGCGTGTGCATTGGCCCTGCCAATAGCAAAGACAGTTACTTAAATATCCCCGCCGTATTGGCGGCGGCGGAAGTGACGGATGCCGAGGCGATTCACCCTGGTTACGGCTTCCTTTCCGAAAACGCCAAGTTTGCCGAAATTGTCGAGAAAATGGGCTTTGTATTCATTGGCCCCAAAGCCAGCCACATTACGGCTATGGGCGATAAAATCAGCGCGCTGGAAACCGCCCGCCGTTTAGGCTTGCCTACTATTCCCGGAAGCAACGGCGAGCTGCGCGATGCTGGCCATGCCCTTGAAATTGCCGAGCATATTGGTTACCCCGTGCTGTTCAAAGCCAGTGCGGGTGGCGGCGGCAAGGGCATGAAGGTGGCGCAGAGTGCGGCGGATATTCTCAACGCCTTCCACATGGCGCAAACCGAAGCCAAGGCCAACTATGGCGACGACCGGGTGTATATGGAAAAATACCTGCAACACCCCCGCCACATTGAAGTGCAAATTTTGGCCGACAGCCACGGCAACGTCATGACGCTGGGCGAGCGCGATTGCAGCCTGCAACGCCGCCACCAGAAGATTTTGGAAGAAGCACCTTCCCCCGCCCTCACCCCTGCCCTGCGCGATAAAGTGTGCGGCCTAGCCCGTGCCGCGTGCAGCGAGATGGGCTACTTGGGCGCAGGTACCATTGAGTTTTTGTTTGAAGACGGCGAGTTCTACTTTATTGAAATGAACACCCGCTTACAGGTGGAGCACCCGATTACGGAAATGACTGCGGGGGTGGATATTGTGCAAGAGCAAATCCGCATTGCCGCAGGCCTGCCCTTGCGCTTTGCGGGGTGGGATAATTTGCACCTGCGCGGCCATGCCATTGAATGCCGCATTTGCGCCGAAGACCCCAAAACTGGTGCGCCACGGCCAGGCACGGTGACCGATTACTTCCCGCCAGGTGGCATTGGCGTGCGGGTGGATAGCGCCCTCTACCCCGACTATAAAGTACCGCCGTATTACGACAGCAACGTAGCCAAGCTGATTGTACACGCCCCCACGCGGGAGGAATGCCTTGCCCGCCTGCGCCGCGCGCTAGAGGAATATATTATTGGCGGCCTCACCACCAATATTCCCCTCCACCGTAAACTCATCGAAACCAAAGAAGTCCAAACCGGCGACTACAACATCCACTTTTTAGAAAAGTTTATGAAGAGTTTTTAGTACATACGCTTATAACGCGAAAGCCGCCCCAACGGGCGGCTTTTTGCGTGGGGGTTCAGCAAACGCGCAACCCCCGCTGCACTCCTTGCGGAGGCAGCGGGGGTTGCAACAAACACATGCCTTGACCAGCCACGGTCATTCACCCGATGCCTCACGGCACCTAAAAGGCTAGGACATGCAGACAAAATGGCGACATGATCCGCCCCGAGGCGGAGCGGATCAGGTTTTCGGACTTGGCGTTCTTGGGCGCCTATGCAGCGCTTAGCCTGTTCAAATCCTAGGGGCTGGCTTGCCCCCACTGTCGTTCGCGACCGACAGGGCCAATAGAATTTCGGTTGAAGCGTTTCGGTGGTTCGCGCATTCCGAGGAACGCTTGAGTTGTGGAGGGCTTATACACGCAAGAAACATCGTATGCAAGATTTTTTTTAAACT
>JBAQUW010000219.1:0-8797 GCA_049297755.1 Alphaproteobacteria bacterium | reverse complement strand
GGCTGACCCTGCCGGCAATCGCCGCTGGGCGCGTATCGTGCTCACGTTTTTACTTTCGGCGTTTGCGGTGGTGGTGGTGGTGAATGGCATTTTTATTACTTTGGCCGTGCGCAGCAGCCACGGCGTCACCAGCCCCACGGCGTATGAAGAAGGCCTCGCCCACAACCAAACCCTGCACCAAAAAGCGCAACAAGCGGCCCTTGGTTGGCAGGTGGTGCGGCAAGTCAGCACTTTCCCCGCCAACCTTACCTATACCATAGCCAACGCCCAAGGCCACCCGCTGACTGGCGCCACCGTCATCGCGCAGATTCTCCGCCCGTTAAGTGCCAATGTGCCCGTTTCTCTACCCCTGCCCGAAACCGCCGCTGGCACCTACACAGCCCCCACCACATGGCCTGCCGCTGGCCAATGGCAAGTCAACCTCACCATCACCCACCACGGCCATACCTTGCACACCGAAGAACGCATGATCATTCACTAACATGGCCCTCACCGCCGCCGAACTCAAACCCTATATGGTGGCTGAAGACGCCACCCACCACAGCATGGCGTTTATGGTCGATGGCATTCACTGCGCCGCCTGCATGGCCAAATTAGAACAAGCACTTTTGGCCACCGCAGGCATTACCACCGCCCGCCTTAACCTCACCACCAAGCGCGTGAAAGTGGTGTGGCAAGGCACTCCTGCCGTCATGCTCAAAGGTATCACCCATGCCGCTAAAGCGGGCTATATCCTCACCCCCTATAACCCTGAAACGCTGGAGAACAAAGCCCACGCGCATGAGGCATGGCTGCTGCGCTGTTTGGCCGTGGCCGGCTTTGGCAGCATGAATGTGATGCTGCTGTCTGTGGCCATGTGGGGCGGCGCCATGCCCCCGCACCAATTGGCGCTGATGCAATGGTTTTCGGCCCTCATCACCCTGCCCACCATTGCTTATGCCGGGCAGCCGTATTTTCAGGCTGCCGCCCACGCTCTCAAAAATCGGCGCACCAGTATGGAAGTACCCATCAGCATCGCGCTCATTCTCACTACGGCCCTCAGTGTGTTTGATACCACCCAAGGGCATGGCGAAACCTACTTTGAAAGCGCCGTCATGTTGCTGTTTTTTCTACTCACAGGCCGCTATTTAGAAGCCCGCGTGCAAGGCCACAGCCGCAATGCCGCCGAGCACCTGATGGGCCTGCAACACCACCATGTGGCAGTGTTGGGCAAGCAAGATAAAATCACCATGCAACCCAGCGCCACCGTGCCCTTGGGCGCCTTGGTGTTGTGGCGGCAAGGGGAACGCTTGGGCGTCGATGGCACCATTCACCACACCACCCCCCAAGGCCACAGCCATATTGACACCTCACTGCTCACGGGCGAAAGCCTGCCGCGCGAGGTGGCCATGGGCGATAGCGTGCAAGCGGGCATGGTCAACCGTGGCGATACCCTCACCGTCAAAGTCACCGCCGTAGGGCAGGCCACCGTGTTGGCCGAATTGGCGCGCCTCACCGATAACGCCACCAGCGTCAAAAACAATTACACCCGCTTGGCCGACCGTATGGCCCGCGCTTACGCCCCCGTGGTGCACAGCATGGCCTTGCTCACCTTTATTCTGTGGCAATGGCTGGGCTTGGACTGGCACGAAAGTTTGCTCCGCGCCGCCGCCGTGCTCATCGTTACCTGCCCGTGCGCGTTGGCCTTGGCCATTCCCACCGTGCATGTGGCGATTATTGGGCGTTTGTTGCGCCAAGGGGTGATTCTGAAAAGCGGCGATGCCTTGGAAAAATTGGCCGAGGTGGATACCGTGGTACTCGATAAAACCGGCACCCTCACCACTGGCCACCTGCAATGGCTCAGCGGCGGAACCGTAGCCGAGCGCACCCTGGCCGCCCGCATGGCCTTGGCCAGCCGCCACCCTGTGGCGCAAGCTTTGGTGCGCGCCGTGCCGCCCACCAGCCCTTTGCCTCACACCAAAGAAATTGCAGGGCAAGGCTTACAAAGTACCTATAAAAACCACCCCATTCGCTTGGGCAGTGCCGCTTTTTGTGGGGTGAAAAATCCGCCCGCGCGCGCGCCACATCAGGCCGAAGTCTGGCTGAAAATCGGCGCAAATTCACCCATTCGCCTGCTGTTGCAAGACACCCTCCGCCCCCACGCCGCCGAGGCTATCAGCCAATTACAGCAGCTCAATTTGCAAGTGCGCGTGCTCTCTGGCGATACCCCCGCCAACGTGCAAGCCCTTACCTCCCCCTTAGGCATTGAGGGGGCCGAAGGCCACGCCACCCCCCAACGCAAACAACAAGTGCTGGCACAATTGCTGGCCAACCACCGCACGGTGATGATGGTGGGCGATGGCCTGAACGATGCGCCCAGCTTGGCTTTGGCCCCAGTTGGCGTCAGTTTTGGCAAGGCGACAGACTTGGCCAAACTCTCGGCCGATATTATTTTACAGCAAGAAAGTTTGCTCATTTTGCCGCGTATCTGGCACTTGGCCAAGGTAGCCAAACGCGGCGTTTTTGTGAATTTTGGCATGTCGCTGGCCTACAATGTGGTAGCTATTCCCTTGGCTGTGGCGGGTTTTATTACCCCTTTGTGGGCAGCGGTGCTGATGAGCGCCAGCAGCATCATGGTGGTTGCCAACGCCGCCCGTTTGGGGAGAGAATAAAAACATGACCGCGCTTGTGTTGCTGATTCCCATTGCCATTTTTCTAGGCCTGCTGGGCTTAGGCGCGTTTTTATGGGCGCTGAAAACGGGCCAGTTCGATGACCTTGAAGGCGCCGCCCAACGCATTTTAGATGACGCGCCCTCCCCAAAAAAACCTGTAAAAACAGTATCTTCACCACGCAAAACGCGGTAAAACACAGCATGGCCAGCGCAATCCATTACGCCGCAACCCTCCGCACCCTCACCCCGTTGGGCGCGTTGCCAGACGCGGCGCTGAACACCCTCCTTTCCCAAGCCCACAGCCATTCTTACCCCAAAGGCCAGCCCTTATTTAACCAAGGCGATGCCGTGGGGCATGTGGCGATTATTCTGAGCGGTTGGGTAAAACTCACCCGCACCAGCGCCAGCGGAACCGAGGCTGTGCTTGATGTTTTAAGCACTGGACACATTTTGGGGCTACAACATTTTTTTGCGGGTACCCCACACCCGTGCCATGCCATTGTGGCGGAAGATGCAGAAATACTGAGCATTTCCGCCACTTTGCTGCCCCCGTTGCTGGCCCAACACCCTGCCCTGACCTTGGCGTTTTTGCAAACCTTGGCGCAGGAAAAAAATGCACTAGAACAAGAGCTTGAAGGCCGCGCCCTGCAAAATGCCGCCGAGCGCCTCGGCTGTTTTTTGCTGCGTTTGGTGCCCCCCGCCCAGCACAAAAGCACGCAACCCATTGAAATTAAACTACCTTTTGACAAAACCCTGATTGCCGCCCGCTTGGGCATGAAGCCCGAAACCTTCAGCCGCGCCTTGGCCAGCCTTAAAAAAGAGCTCAATCTCCGCATCAATGGCAGCCACATTACCATTCCCCGCGTTGGGGTTTTAACCAAACAAAGTTGTGCCAGCTGTAGTGGCGTTTTTCCCTGCTACCAACGGAATTGCCGTTAACTTTTTGCCCTTTGTTGCTTATTTATTCACATATTTTTCAATGGTTTGCGCCACAATTTCGCCCATGTGTGGCTTTTTGAGCATCTGGACTGCACGCGCCAAATGGGGCGTTTGTAACATTTCGGCTTCATTTTGGCTCAGTATTTTAAGTGTTTGTTCTGCAAGGCATTTTGCGGTCACCTGTGCCTGCAACAATTCGGGCACGGCTTGTTTTTCCAGCAACCAATTTACGGGACTCATATATGGTATTTTTACCCAATTTTTTGCGATTGCATACGTTATAGGGTGCATGGTGTAAAACACCACCATGGGCACGCCCAAAATGGCCAGCTCTAAATTAGAGGTGCCACTTTTGGCCATGGCGGCGCTGCATTTGCCAATTTTTTCAAAGCGTTGCGTGCCACTCACCACCTCAATGGCGGGGGGAATGTCGGTCAGCGTCACCCCTTCTGGCACGGGCAAAATGCCATGTAACCCTTTGATAGATTTTGCTAATTCTAAAAATGCATCTCGTACCAACGGCCAGTGGCGGGTGATTTCGCCCGCTCTGCTGCCCGGTAACAGTGCAACCCATTGTTTCTCTTTTATTTTGCTCACAAAAGGTGCCAAGCGTTGCACGGCAGGGTGGCCGACAAAGGTGCAGTTCAAGCCACTGTTTTTAAAGAGTTTTTCTTCAAACGGGAACAGACAAAACAAGTGGTCGAACACCCGTGCATAGCTGGCAATGCGCCCTTTGCGCCATGCCCATACCGTGGGGGCAACCACATGTAAGCATTTGATTGATTTATTCTTTTTCTTAATCTGCGTGGCCAAGCGTTTGCTAAAATCTTGCGCGTCGATGGTGATGACGGCGTCCACATTTTCCGCCTCTGCCAAGGCTGCCAGCTGACGCACACGCCGCAAAACAAGGGGGATTTTGGGCAACACTTCCCACAGCCCCATCACGGCCAACTCATTGTAATCAAAAGCGCTTTCCAGCCCAGCCGCCACCATGCGCGGCCCGCCCACTCCTACAAAACGGGCGGTGGGGTGGCGGTGCTTGAGTGCGGCTAAAATCTCGGCGCCCAAGGCGTCGCCACTGGCTTCCCCCGCCACCAGCATGACGGTGCGCAAGGCGGTTTTATGATTATTTTTCAATACTTTGGGCATAGTCCACCCCCACCACAAATAGGCCCGCGGCATTGGCCATACTCACCACCTTGGGTAAATCGAGCACCAGTGTTTTACCCGCCTGCATGGCCACGCCAGCGTATCCATTTTCCTTTAACAATTCAATGGTTTGCGTGCCAATGGTGGGCAAATCAGCCGCGGTGGTTTGGGTGGGTTTGGCCATTTTAACCAACACCCCACCTTTGCTTTTGCCACGCAAATCTGCGCATCTTTTCAAGAGGTTATCGGTGCCTTCCACCGCTTCTACCCCCAGCACCACACTCTCTTTCACCACCACGGCTTGACCAATATCCAGCGGCCCTAAGGCGGCCAACACTTGAGCGCCCACGGCAATATCGTTCGCCTGCGTTTTGGTGGGCTTTATTTTGCCAAAAGCCCCAGTGGGCGCCAACAATTGCGGGCAGAGATCGTGCGCGGCATGGACGGTAAAACCTTCTTCCGCCAATACAGTGCACACCGTGCGCAGCAAGCTATCATCGCCTTTGCGCAACGCCCGTGCCAGCAAGGCTAACCCTTTCATATCGGGCTTAATTTTAAACAAGCTGGGCTTGGTGAGGTTGCCAGCCAGCACCACATCGTGCACGCTCTGTTCGCGCAAAAAAGCCAAAATTTTACCAACAGAACCAATAGGATAGCGCGCACGCATGACCTGTTTGTGCGCGGGCACAATGGGCTGCGGCATGCCTGTAAACGCCACCACCACCACGCGGGAACCTGCCGCAAGGGCTGCATTGGCCACTTGCAACGGCAGCTGCCCACCGCCCGCCAATAGACCCAACACAGGCGGGAAAGGCTTGGATTTTGGCGCTTTACTGGCCATCAGCTGCCATTCGCCTCGCGTTTACGTTGGCCGCTTAAAATAAACTCTAACACCGTTTTTTGGCTGCTGTATTGGCTTTCGGTTAACAATTGTTGCGCCAAATCGGTGAGTGGCATGGTGCGGTCTTCGCCATACAGTTGCTCGAACATGGCGGCAAGCGCCACAATTTCGTCTTTTTCCAAGCCTTTACGGCGCAGGCCGACCGTGTTGGGCACAATCTCTTCTCGCCGCGTAAACTTAGAAAATGGCGGAATATCACGCTCTACGCCCACATGGCCGCCCACAAAGGCCTCGCGCCCAATGCGCACAAATTGCGCCACGGCAGAAAGGCCACCAATGCGGCCGCCATCTTCCACCGTGACGTGCCCTGCCAGCGTGGCACCGTTGGCAAAAATGCAGCCGTTGCCCACCACGCAATCGTGCGCCACATGGCTGCTGGCCATGAACAAATTATCATCACCCACTGTCGTTTCTTCGCGGTCTTCTGCGGTTCCTGGATGCATGGTAACGTATTCGCGGATTTGGTTGCGGCTGCCAATCACCAAGCGTGAGGCTTCGCCATGATATTTCAAATCTTGCGGCGGTTGCCCAAGGGAAACGAAGGGAAACACATGGTTTTCGGCCCCCAGCGTGGTGTGCCCCGCCAGCACCACATGGCTGTAAAGCACGGTGCCCGCGCCAATGTTCACGTGCGCGCCTACAATGCAATAGGGGCCAATGGAGACGTTTTCGCCCAGTTTTGCGCCTGTTTCAACAATTGCGGTAGGGTGAATGGTGGTGGTCATGGTCTCTCTTTCGTTCTTGGTTCAGCAGAGATAGGGCGTGTTCATGTTGATTGCCAGCCCTTCTTATCACAATTTTTAAGCGTCTTTCTTCACCACTTTGGCGGCAAAACTGGCTTCAGCGTGGGTGGCGCCGTTCACCACCGCTTTGGCCTCGAACCAAAACACGCCTGCTTTGTGTTTGGTCATGGTCACATGCAGGTGTAGCGCATCATCAGGCAACACGGGTTTTTTAAAGCGGGCGTTTTCGATACCCATGAATAAAAACAGCGTGTTATCGGCCCCTGCCCCCAACGATAGATTGGTGAGAATGGCGGCAGCTTGCGCCAAACTTTCCACCACCAACACGCCCGGAACCACAGGGTGGTTGGGGAAATGGCCTTTAAAAATAGGGTCCTTCGCCACAAAGGTTTGGGTGGCGTGCAGGGTTTTATAGGCTTCCCACGCCCAGACGTTTTCCACCAACAACATGGGGGCGCGGTGGGGAATGACCTTTTCAATTTGTTTTTGCGTGAGCACGGGTTTCATGCGCGTTACTCTTGTTCAGCCATGACGGAGGGCGAGATTTCGGCAATGGGGTTGGCCACCACGCGGGCCGCGGGGGGGATTGGGCCGCCGCTGGTGGTGCTGACGAGTTCTTGCTTCACTTGCACGGCGCGTTCATTTTCGGCACCTGGGCGCACTTTGCTGCCTGCTTTGGTCATGCGCGAGAGCAGTGCCTGCAAGCGCCGCCATTGGGCAATGGGCATGGCGGGGAAGCCCGCCACCACGGCTTTGGGTTGGTCGACCGATTTGGTGACGCCTGAGCGGGCGGCCACCATGACACCATCGGCCAGCGCCAAGTGGCCAGCAATGCCCGTTTGGCCGCCAATGACCACGCCATCGCCAATCAGCGTACTGCCTGCAATGGCGGTTTGCGCCACAATGCGGCAGTGTTTGCCCAAGCGCACGTTGTGAGCAATTTGAATGAGGCAATCCATTTTGGTGCCGTCGCCAATCACCGTGTCGGTCAAAGCGCCACGGTCGATGGTGGTGTTGGCGCCAATTTCCACATCATTCCCAATGCGCACGCGGCCCACTTGGGGGATTTTGACGGTGTGGCCGTTCTCTAGCGCAAAGCCGAAGCCATCTTGCCCCACGCGCACGCCAGATTGAATGAGACAGTTGTTACCAATGGTGGTGTTGAGCAGTGTAACATGCGGGGCCACGCGCGTGTTTGCGCCAACTTCTACCCCTTCCCCCACCACGGTGTGGGCGCCAATGTGGGCGCCTGCGCCAATGCGGGCTTTGGCATAGACCACGGCGTAGGGCTCGATGCGGGCGGTGGGGTCTACCGTGGCCGCTTGCGAGACCACGGCCATGTTGGAAATGCCAGCCTTGACCTCGGCCTGCGGATAAAACTTTTGCATGGCTTGGGCAAAGGCGGCGTAAGGGTTTTTCACCACAATGGCGGTGGCGGTACGGGGCAGAATGGCGGCATCTTCCGCCCGAATGAGCACGGCTTTGGCACGGGTGCCTTGGGCTTTGACTTTATAGGTAGGGTTATCGAGAAAGCTCAGATGCGTATCATCGGCCACATCGAGCGGGCGGATGTCGTTCAGCAGGATTTTCTCGCCCCCTTCTCCATGCACAGAGCCCCCCACGGCTGAGGCAATTTCTGCAACCGTGTAGGGGCCTGTGCGGAGGGTCATGCGGCTCGCCTTACTTCAGCTTTTTATTCACTTCATCGAGGACTTCTTTAGAAATATCGATGGCGTCAGATGAGAACAGCACCACGTTTTTGGGTACAACCACATCGTATCCACGGGCTTTGGCCATGGTGGTGACGATGCCGTTGACGGTTTCGATAATTTCCTTACGGCGGCGCAGCGCTTCGCGTTGCAGGCCTTCTTGCAGGGTTTGGGCTTCGGCTTTAAATTGGCGGATATCTTTGCGCAATTGGCCTTGCTCTTCTAAGTATTGCTCTTGCGAAATCACGCTTTTGCGCTCTTCCAATTTCTTTTGTTTTTCCAGCAAAGGCGCTTCCAGCTTATTGATTTTGCCTTGAGCATCATCGCGCTGTTTGGTGAGCGCTTGCTCGGCTTTTTGGTTGGCGCTGCTGGCGTTGACCACTTGCACCACATCGAGCACGGCCACTTTCAATTCGGCCTGCGCGGCAGTTGCCATGGTGACCATGCTGGCCAAACCCAGAGTCATCAGTACTTTTTTCATCGTCGTTTTCATCATTGGTTTATCCCCCTGTTATCCTCGTTATCGTTATTCAATTGTTAGAAACGCGAGCCAACGTTAAAGCTGAACACTTGCGTTTGGTCTTCTTCCGATTTGATGAGCGGAATCCCAAACTCTAACCGCAGCGGACCTACGGGGCTTTGCCAGTGGATACCTGTACCCGCCGTGATGCGGTAGGTTTTGGAATCTTGCACAATACTGCTGGC
>JBAQUW010000218.1:0-10750 GCA_049297755.1 Alphaproteobacteria bacterium | reverse complement strand
GTGCGAGAAATGATAAAAAACATGCTCATTTCTTCGCCCACAAGCCCTTCTTCCACAATCACTTTCTGGCCTGCGGGGCCAAGGGTATCGTGCACCACGCAATCGCACAGAAAGCGCCATGCTTCATCGTAAGTATGCGCCACCACCACCCCTTTACCCGACGCCAAACCATCGGCCTTCACCACTACAGGCAATGGTTGCTGATGAATGTAGCTGATGCCGTCAGCAAGCGTCCTTTGGTTAAAGTGGTTCCATGCTGCTGTGGGCACAGCAAGGCGTTTGACAACGCCCAGTTTGCCGATATGCGCTGCGCAAACTTGCTTCATAAATAGTTTTGAGGACTCCAGCAACGCCGCTGCTTGAGTTGGCCCAAAAACAGATATGTCGTGCGTACGCAGCACATCCACCAAGCCATCAGCCAAAAAGGTTTCTGACCCAATCACAACAAGATTGATATGATGTTGCACGCACCATGCGGCAATGGCCGTATGGTTGGGCAACAGCGGCACGCAGGTGGCACCTGCCATTCCCGGATTACCCGGCATGACAGAAACAGAAACAGGTTCAGATTGGCGTAAAAAAGCTTGGCAAATTGCCGCTTCGCGGCCAGCAGAACCGAGAATAAGAACATTCATCGTATGTCCTTTCAAAACAGAGGGAGATGCCAATCATCTAGCTAAATTTTCACTTAAACGCAAGGCGGAACGCGCGGCTATAGCTGTTCTTGTAATTTCTTGTACAAGAACAGCTATGGCTGCACACTGCTGTGCAGCCCGCGCATGGCAGGCAGGGCTGTGCTTAGCTTTGCCAAGCCTCAGCCGAATGCAGCGTCATCCCATAATTTGTACAACAAATTATGGGATGAGTTATACTAGTACGAGTACGTATCACACTTGGTATAAGCAGCACCCGTTTCAGGGTTAAAGCCGCTCACGCGGGTATTACAGGCATCGGGCGTGCCTGCGGCCACTTTGCTTATTTGCGCGGCTTTGGCTAAGGCACTTTGCCAGTGGTCACACATGGTTAAATCAGCACTTGCCGCAATCTTTGCCGCCAAGTTATCAGCCTTGGCCATCTGTGCGCGGGCCACCAACACGCGGGCTTGGTTACGCACCAAATGGGATTTGTTGCTGGGAGATACCGCGTTTTTTTCCGCCAAGCGCAGCGCTTTTTGCATATCCTTCACCATGCCTGCCCCGCTGGCGCGGCAATAGCGCAAACCTAAGGCATCTTGTGCGCGCTCTTCAGCCCATGCTTTTTCAAACTCGGCTGCTGGCAACAAGGCTTGCTCGGCACGTCTGGCCATGCGGGCCGCGGTGCTGTGCAAATCTGCCAATACTTCCACCTGTTGAATCTGCGTACTTTGGGCACGATAATCTTTCACCACAGCGGCCTGCGCCTGTGCATAGGCCAGCTGGGCTGCGGGCACGTTTTGCGCCCGCGCTTGCTTGACAGTTGCCAGCACGGCTGCTTCTTGTTTGGCCAAATAGGTGCGGTATTCCAGCACTTTTTCGGCATGATATGCCGCACGCTCGGCAGGCGTCATCACCGCCAACAGTGCCACATCGGGCACCAAATTTCTGCCACTCCGCTCCCATGTGTCTTGCCCCAAAGCATGTAGGCGTTGGCCTTCTGCCTGTTGTTCATCGGGTGTCAGGCTCATCCAATATTGGTGCCTTTCCCAATCTGCCTCTTGCTGGCCATCTGTTGTGTCCCACGAGTCGGTACCCATCACCAGCATTACGGCAACAGGTTCGCACCCACTTAAACCCACGGCACTTGCCAACAATAACCATTTCAACATGGTACAACTCCTCTTTGCTGGCAGTGTGAGGCCAAGCGCGCCAACGGTCAAGGCTACTTCAGCGGCACATAACGCGATTCAGCCGAGGGGATTTCGCCCACATAATTGGTGGTGACAAACCGCGCCACTTCCGCCACATCATCACCAAATTTGCCCAAGGCAATTTCAATTTTGGCCAAGGCGGCGGGTAGGGTCATATCAATGGGAATCACGCCCATTTCTACCATTTTTTGGCCCGATTCATACGCCACTTTGTATTCGCCATTCACAGGGCTGGCAATAAAAATGGGGAGGTTACGGGCACGCGCCACCTTCAACATCTCATACCCCACCTGCTTATACACGGTGCCTGTGCCGTAGCTGTACCACAGCACGGCTTGAATTTCTGGCGCACTCACCCACCGCCCCACCATGGTGGGGTTAAGGCCAAGGGTGGAGGTGACGAGCAACGTCCGCGCAAAATTATGTGCCCAAATGGTCGGTTCAAATTTAACCCCTTTGCGACGTGGATTCAACCAACCCGCCAAACGCACGGGGTATTCCAAGCGGTTAAAACTGGCCACATATTTGTGAATGGGCGCATCGAACGCGTTCTCCATCAAGTCGTCAACTTTCACGCTGGAGGTGGCCAGCATAGCATGGTCGCCCACCACAATCACCACCTCCGCCATGTCCTTTTTATGCAGGGCTTCTAAGGTAAACAGGGCATTGCGCAGGTTCACGGCCACATCGTTCAACGGCTCTTCCAACGTGCGTTGCGAGGCAGTGTAAACAATAGAAAATGGCAGCCCTTGCCCCATCATCAGCGACATAGCCGCGCTGGTGTAAGGCAAAGTATCGGAGCCATGAAGTATGAGAAACCCAGCAATGGGGCGCGTTAAGTTGCGCCACACATACGTCAGCGCAATGGCCAAATCGCGCACATGGCGGTAGTCCATATCAGCACTGTCGATGCTGAAAGCGTCTAAGCTCACCACAAAAAAACGCTCTTGCAAATCAGGGTTACATTTGGCGAAAACACTGGCGAAGTTGAGGTTGGGCAAGCGAATCCCCTTCTCCACTTTCATGGCAATGGTGCCGCCTGTGCCCACGGCAGCCACCAGTTTGCGGCCCGCCAATTTTTTGTCGGTCACGGCATTCAGCGCCTTCACAAAAGCCTTCACTTTGGCGGCAGAAATGAGGGTGAGCGCACTTAAGTCATCGGGTTGGATAAAGCATGAAGTTGAGGGCGTTTTGACTTTTTTCATGCCCCTAGATTAACAAAAAAACCATGAGAAAACAGCAGCTTTTGCACACAAACACCACGCACTGTGGCTTGGGTGTTTTGGCCACAGGGGCAAGCAAAAAATGCGGGGAAAATTGAAGCAATTAGCCAAATTTACGGCGGCCTTCAAAGGCGAGGGAGAGGGTGCCGTCGTCCATGTAATCGACCGACGCACCCACGGGAATGCCGCGTGCGAGGGTGTTGATAGCCACCCCTGTGGCGGCCAAACGGCGGGCGATGAGGTGGCCCGTGGTTTGGCCATCCACACTCGCAGAGAGCGCCAACACCAGCTCTGTCACGGCGCCCTCGCTTTCTGTAACCCGTTGAATGAGTTTAGGAATATTCACATCGTCGGGCCCCACGCCATCGAGCGCATTCACCACCCCGCCCAGCACATGGTACTGGCCTTTGTAACTGCCACTGCGCTCCATGGCCCACAAATCGTCCACCCCTTCCACCACGCAAATTTGGCTGTGGTTGCGGGTTTGGTCGGTGCAAATGTGGCAGGGGGTGGCAAGGCCAATGTTGCCGCACACATGGCAGGTTTGCACGGTGTTGGCCACTTCCAGCAATGCCCGTTGCAGGTCGGGCATTGTGCCTTGTTTCATCAGCAAATGGAGGGCTGCTTTTTGCGCCGAACGTGGCCCCAAACCCGGCAAGCGGGAGAGGTTTTTTATGAGCGTTTCCAATGGCTTAGGTATCATTGAGCTATCCTAGCAAAACTTGTGTCATGGCGCAACGGCAGGGGGCAAATTCGCCAGCATGAGTGTGCTTTAGAAGCCCGCAGGCAGGCCCATGCCGCCCGTAATGCTCTTCATTTTGGTGGCCACGGTGTCTTGCACTTTTTTGAGGGCGTCGGCGGTCGCGGTCAGCAACAAATCTTCCAATGTTTCAATGTCTTGTGGGTCTACCGCTTCAGGTTTCAGCATCACTTTTTTGGCCACATAGCCGCAGGTGAGGGTGACTGAAACTGCACCGCCACCGCTGGTGCCCGTCACTTCGGTTTTGGCCAGTTCGGCTTGGGCGCCTTCCATGTTTTTTTGCAAACTTTTGGCTTGTTGGAGCATTTTCATCATATTCATGGCATTTTACCTCATTTTCATATTTGGAATACTTAAGTGTTTAGCCAATCTCGCGCTGCACATTCACCACCTCGGCACCTGGAAAAATTTCCATCAATTCTTTCACGGCGGGGTCGTCTTTGGCGGCTTCCAATTGTTGCTCAAACTGTTGTTGGGTATGCTCTTTGAGCGTAGGTACAGGTGCGGGTTCGGGGGCGATATCCACACGCCACACCTCGCCACTGCTTTCGCGCAACACTTGCTGCAGTTGCAGGCGCACGGTGTCGGAGGGTATCATGCCTTTATCGAGTGAAAAGTGGACTTTGCCTTTGGCAATATCCATGCAGCGCCCTTGCATATCTAATACCGCGCCAAGGGCTGGTTTTGTGCGCTTTACATGCGCCACCAAGGCCGCCCATTTGCTGAGGGTGGGGGCATCATCTTCGCCTAAATCGAGTTTTTCAGCGGATGTTTTTAAATCTTCTTTATTTTCATCCCACGGCGCCGTTTTATCTTCTTCCTCTTCAAGCGGCTTTTCAGCCTCTGGTGGGGGCAATTCTGTTGATTTTATGGGTGAAAGATTCGGCTCGGATTGGAATTTTTCGGTATTTTTCGGCTCGGCTGCAGCTTTGCCACCTGCCGTTCCATTTGCGGAAGAATTGCTGGCATTTGCCTTCAGCATATCAGATACGGAAGGAAGGCTAGCCAAATAGGCGATGCGTACCGCCGCCATACTCAAGGCTTCAAATGGCCTATCGGCACCCCGCGATTCCCCCACGGCATGGAGCAGAAGTTGGTACAGGCGCGCTAAATTTTCCACGGCAAGGCGCTTCACCAAGGGCAGCAGGCGGGTGCGCTCCAGTTCCGTCAAATGTTTGCCATCGGCCAGCGCGGGTATCACCTTTAGGCGCGTGAGCAAGTCGGTCAGGTGCATCAGCTCGGTCAGCAGCAGCACGGGGTCTTGCCCACGGGCGTGGAGGGCATCGAGCTTTTCCAAGGTGACGGCAGGGTTGCCGCCCAGCAGGGCTTCTAAAATATCAATCACCACCGCGCGGTCGGCCAAGCCCAGCATGTCGGCCACGGTGGCCAGCGTAATGTCTTTTTCGCTGCCTGCACCGCTAGAAAGGGCAATGGCTTGGTCGAGGAGCGACAGGCCATCGCGCGCACTGCCATCGGCCGCGCGGGCAATCAGTGCCAAGGCATCGGGTGCAATGGAGAGGCCTTCTTTGGTGAGAATATCGGTATAAAGTTTGGTGAGGGTGGCGGCGGGAATCCGGCGTAAATCGAACCGCTGGCAGCGCGAAAGCACGGTGACGGGGATTTTGTTCACTTCGGTAGTGGCAAAAATAAAGGTCACATCGGCGGGCGGCTCTTCCAGCGTTTTGAGAATGGCGTTGAACGCATGCTTGGTGAGCATGTGCACCTCGTCGATAATATAGACTTTGCGGCGACCCATAGTGGGGGCATAGGCCACACCTTCAAACAGGGTTTGCATATCTTCCACGCTGCGGTTGCTGGCAGCGTCAAACTCCAGCACATCGGGGTGGTTGCCGCGGGCAATGGCCAAAGCTTGGGGGTCGTCGGCGGGCCAACTGGTGGCGGGGCCGTTCTCACAATTCAAGGCCATGGCCAAAATGCGCGCGGTGGTGGTTTTGCCGGTGCCGCGAATACCAGTCAGCACATACGCATGGTGAATGCGGCCGCTGGTGATGGCATTGGTGAGGGTTTGCACGAGCGCGTCTTGCCCATACAAATCGGCAAACGTGCGCGGGCGATATTTGCGCGCCAATACAAGGTATGGTTTGGCGAGATCGGGTTTGGGTTGTTCGGCGGCTGACATGCGGGCAGGATAACGGAGGGGGGAATTGACGGCAAGGGGGAAGTGCGGTATACGACGCGTGACTGCCCGAAGTATCTGCAACAACTCAGCTATGGAGTTTAGCTATGTCCTTTTATATACGCACAGAAAAGATTGTTGTTGGTGAAAATCTTATTAAAAAACTGCCTGAGCCCTTTTCGGCAGCATATATTGCTTCTCGGCAGGACGATATTGAAGTGGGGCTTATTGTGAGAGCCTATGCTGGCGAGTATGCGTATGACCAGACGCTTCTTTTGCAACCGGCCATGCGTTTGCCAAAAGATCTACAAGAATTAGAATCTCTTGAAAGTATAAAGGAAAGATTGCTTGGTTCCGTTATCCATCATGGCGAAATCTATTGCTTGTATCATATTTAACGAGCGCATACGTTTTTGCTATGATAGCCAGCGCCACCTTCGGGTGGCGTTTTTTGTTGACGTGCGGCACACGCAGAGGTATACAGAAAACTCTGGCCTATCTTGCAACTTTTCACAGGAGTTTGTCATGTTTAGCAAACGTGAAGCCCAGATTGCCGCGCACAATATGTCGCGGGGACTGGTTCAAGGTATTGCGTTTTTGCTGATGTTGCTCATGAGCCCAGTGGTGTGGCCCATAGCACAAGATGCCATGAAAGGTTTCCCCCCACTGGGCCGGGCTGTGACTGCAGCCACGCCGTATTTGGCCCACATATTTCCAGCACAGATGGCTGGCACATTGGCTTATGCGGGGGTGTTTATTCTCACCTATGTGGGAATATTTGCCCTGATGTGCGGCATGTTTTTGCTGGCGCTGGGCATTGCCGCGTGGTGGGACGACAGAAAAGACTGAACAGATACAAATATATCTTGCTGGAGAAACACACATGAAACACCTATTGCTTGGTTTGGCTGCAGTGGTTTTTGCAGGGCTGATTGTGTTCATGCACATATCGAGCCCACCCTCGCACACCATCAACAGCATGTGGATCATCCCTGTGTGGGGGTAACCTACCCAAATAATGCCGCCGCCCTACGGGGCGGCGTTTTTTTGTTGTGCGGATGCGGAGAATGGGCTAGAAGGCGGCTCGTTTTGAGTTATCTGCAACCGTTTGAGGACAATGTGATATGCAACAACATCATGCTGCTGCCGCGCGGCGGCATCGCAGAAAAGCGCGCTGGGTAAAATTATTGGTGTGTGCGGCAGTGGTTGGTTTGGTGGTTGTGCCACTCAGCCAACAGGTGCTGCACATTCCCGCACTGAAAGAGCCTTTGCTGGCATGGACGAAGGTGATGGTGCTTCAGTACCAGCTCCATACCTTTGAACCTTTTGTGCACATGCCACAAGGGCAGCTTATTTATGGCGCCACCTACGCCCTGCTGATAATGGGTTTGTATGGGGCAATGGCCCTGCTGTTATGGGTGGCCTCGGCCGTGGCCAAAGCTATGCCTGATGCCTAAAGTTGAACCTCTCCGCACCAGCGGGGAGGTTTTTTTGATTTACAATGTAATTCAATATGTTAACCCCTCTCCCGTATACGGTTTAAGTGTGCTATGAAGAGGGCTAGAGAGATGGTTAACATCGCGCCCCACACCCCCGCACTTTCCCCCGCTGCTGTGCAGCAGGCATTGGCTGTTGCCTTGGCCGATTTGCAGCGTTGTGGCGTGACGGATATTGTGGGGAATACAGCAATTTCTTGGTTTGACGCTGCCCCGTTAGGTAAGGACTTTAACAAAGCGCCCGCCGCGCCTGCCCCTGCCGCCCGCGCTACTGCGGCTGTGGCACCTGCGGTGGCTAAGCCTATTCATGTATCTGCGGCCAAGCCTAAGATGGCGCCTGTTAAGGTTATGCCTGCTGAGGACACGCCTATTGCCCCGCGCCTATGGTGGGTGGGCGATGCAGCTACAGCACCTGCGGTGGTGGTATTGGGCGCTACGGCGGCCCACGCGCAGAGTGGCTGGCCACTTTCGGCTGAGGAGAAAGAGTTGTTGGGCAATATGCTCAAGGCCATTGGGTTAGATATACATACAGTGGCTTGCTTGGCGGTGACAGTGGCTGATGCGGCGGAAACCCCTTATACGGCCACACAATTGGCGCCGTTGAACGCGGTGGTGGCAAAAGAACTTGCTGCGCCACGCCCAACCTTATTATTTGGCCCCGTGGTGGCACAGTTGGCCACAGGGAAAGATGTGCCGTTGGCGCAGCTGCGCACCATGGCCGCGACTCAACCCTTATTGGCAGGGCGCGTGACAGGTGTGACCTACCACCCGCGCACCTTGCTGAAGCAGCCTACCTTTAAACGCATGGCGTGGCAGGATTTATTGGCGTTTCAGCTGGCACAGAACGTGCAAACAGGGTTGCGGCCATGAAAAACATGTATGTGTTGCTGCTGACTTTATTCTGCCTGCCAAGCCTGGCGGTGGCGGCGGCATGGCCAGCCGATGTGCCCGTGGTGCTGAGCGAAAGCGATGTGAAGGTTTACAAGGAGATGTTCCGCCACCAGCGGATGCTGGAGCGTGAGAAAGTGGCAGAGCTTTCTGGCTTGCTGGAAAACCGTAGCCTGATTGGCCACTTAGCTGCCGTGCGCTTGCAACACCCCCGCGTGGTGGCCAAAGGTGATGAATTGGCCAAATGGTTAGAGTTGTATAACGACCACCCCCAAGCCAAACAGTTGTATGATTTAGCCCAACGGCGTGGCCAAAGAGCTTTACGTTTGCCCGTTTACCCCACCCGCACCCTCTCGCGCTATAACGACCCTGATGCCGATGATAGCGGTTACCGTGAAGGTAAAGCTCATGCCCTCAAGGGTAAAGTGAAAGCCACGCTGGATGCCCGCTTGAAATTGAACAAAGTGGCCGATGCGGGGGCGTTGCTGGCCAACCCTGCAGCGCGGAGCATTCTGGGCGACAAGGATTTTACGCATTACAGTATTGAAACCGCACAGGAATTTTTGAAGCAGGGCCAATTTGCCAAGGCGTATCAGTTATTGGCACGCCCGAGTACGCTCAAAACCCCCAAGCGGCGCGAGGCGTTGTGGCTGGCTGGCTTCTCGGCCTACCGTGCAGGGTTAAAGAATGAAGCAGGCACGGCCTTTCGTGCCTTAGTTTACGCCAGCAAACCTGGTGGCGAGTATTACGCCCGTGCCGCATTTTGGGCTGGCCGCACCTATGGCGAACTGAAAAACAAAAAGCTGGCCGATGTGTTCACCGCCATGGCGGCAGACGATGTGACGAATTTTTATGGTCAATTGGCCGCTGAACGGTTGGGGACGTTGGATAAAATCACCTGGAAAGACCCGCAACTGGATAAAGGCCTGCAAACAATTTTGCTACAACACCCCAACCTGCAACGCATGGTGGCTTTGGCGCAGGTGGGTGAAGTGGGCTTGGCGCAGGAAGAAATGCGCGCGGCTTACAAAAGCATTCGCAACAAAACCGATGCGGCCGACCGTTTGGACGAAACCATTTTGGCCATGGCGCTGAAGTTAGATTTACCCCATGTGGCCTTACAAATGGCCACTAATTTGCTGGGGCACGGCAAGGTGTTCTTAAAAGGTTTATACCCCGTACCCACCACATGGAAACCGTATGACGGCGTGAAAATTGACCCCGCGCTGATGTTGGCTTTGATGCGGCAGGAGAGTTTGTTTAACCCTGCCACAGTATCGAAAGCGGGGGCGCGTGGGCTGATGCAGATTATGCCCAATACAGCGGATTATATTCGGCGCAAGCAAGGCAAGTTTGATTTGCCCAACGAACTGCTGGACCGACCTGACGTGAGCACCAGCTTGGCCCAATGGTATGTGCAGCACCTGATGGAGCAAAAAGACCAAAACTTGCTGCATGTGGTGGCGGCCTACAACGCAGGCCCTGGCAATGTGAAAAAATGGCTGGCCGATAAAGACATGAAGCCCAACGACCCCTTGGTGTTTGTGGAGAGTATCCCCTTTGCTGAAACCCGTAAGTATGTGCGCAATGTGTTCACCAATTTGTGGCTGTACCAAGACCGCTTTAAGAAGCAAGCACCAACCCGCGTGGCCATGGCCCGTGGCCGCGATTTGAGTGCGGCCGATGTGGCGGTGATAGACGCCAAATTACTAGGCCACGGCGGCTAACATGGCGGCTGATTTTAGCCGTGAGCAGGTGCTGCTGGCGCAACAATTTCAACATATTGCAGGGGTAGATGAAGTGGGGCGGGGCCCATGGGCGGGGCCTGTGGTGGCGTGTGCGGTTATACTCAACCCGACGCAGTTACCGCATGGGGCTGATGATTCTAAAAAGCTTTCGGCCAAGCGGCGCGAGGAGCTTTATGCGCAGATTATGGCCACCGCCCACGTGGGGTTGGGAGAAGCCAGTGTGGCGGAGATTGATACATTGAATATTCGCAACGCCACCTTTGTGGCCATGCAACGCGCGGTGGCTGCTTTGCCTGTGGTGCCTGATTTTTTACTGATTGACGGCAATGCCCTGCCGCCAAACCTGCCGTGCAAAGCAAGTGCCGTGATTGGCGGCGATGGCAAAAGCCTGAGCATTGCCGCCGCCAGCATTGTGGCCAAAGTGGTGCGCGATAAGCTGATGGCGGAACTGCACGATACTTTCCCCCACTATGGCTGGAATAGTAATGCAGGCTATGGCACCGCCGCCCACCAAGCGGGCTTGGCCAGCCATGGGGTAACACCCCACCACCGCACCAGCTTTGCGCCCATTGCAGCGCTAGTGAAACGCGCAGGATAACAAAACGGCGCCCTGACGGGCGCCGCTGATTTTTTTAGGGCGAGGCGGAGCGGC
>JBAQUW010000217.1:0-3086 GCA_049297755.1 Alphaproteobacteria bacterium | reverse complement strand
CCCCCGGACTGTCAATGTTCACCAGTACGGCTTTGACGTTCTCGTCTTTGGCCATGTCGCTCAAAACATCCAAGGCAAAATCGTTGCTGAGAATCATGCCGCTGATATCGACCCGCGCAATATGCGGGGTATTTTCCGGCATATGGGCGCCCCATGGGTGACGCATCAGCCAGCCAAGGCACAGGAAAAAAATGGCCAACAAAGCCACCAAACGCCAGCGTTTGCGCCCTGTGTTGAGGTGTTGGATATAAGCCAATTTGGGGGCGAGGGTGTTCGCCAGTTCTTCGGTGTTTTGCATGGGGGGAGTGTACGGCGCAGGCGCTTGCTTGCCAAGACTATTTGTCATTATCCAATCAAAGTTGCCATATCCGCAAAATCGCCACCGGTATAAACGGGGGGGATGGCGTCGAGCAGGGGCATATCTAACACCGCAGCAGTGATACCTGGCCACGAGGCAGCGGCGTTGAGGGCAATAGATGCTAAAGGTTTGTCTTGCCATGGGGTGGGCAAGTGTGGGGTGAGCAGGGTTTTGAGGTGTTGGCCAGCGGCGGTAGCGTCGGTCAGTAGCGCCATACCTTGCGGGGTATGGGCGGTGAGGGGGCGCAGGGCCAGCACGCCCAGGTGCGCTTGCACGGCGTAGTCCACCACGCTGGCCAAGGTATCATCAGTCAGCAGGGTGTTATGTTCTTGCACAGCCGCGGTTTCTAGCACATTGCAGGGCACCGCCAGCAGGCGCAGGGCAGGGCGTTTGTGGCGTTGCCAAATGGTATGGGTGGCGGTGCGGGCGTGTTCCATGATGGTGCGTATGTTGAGAAAGGTTGGGGAAGTAGCAGGGTGGATGAGGCCTTCTGCGGCTAAGCCATAGCAGCCGATTTTGCCTTGCTTGACTTGATTTTCCAGATGTTCAAGTAACGGGAGCAATGCCTCAGGCGCAAGTGGCGTTTCAGGCAACACAGGCAACAGGGCGGTGAGGGGTAAGGGCGAAAAATCGGGCGCTAAGGTATTGGTTTGCCATGGCCAAATGCCGACTAAAATAGGCTTGATGGCGGTATCGCGCAGCACCTCGGCCACGGCGCGTATGGCCGAGGGCAGCACCAGCCATAGATTGATGCCATCCTCCCACGCTTGGCGTAAAAAGGGAGCTGTGGCAGGTGTGACCAATAAGGCCACTTTGCCTACGGTGAAGCCTTCCCATTCGCGCCAGCTATCGGGGGAAATGTGGGGGTTGGCGCGCCAGCAGGTGTCGGCATAGGTTTTAGTGGCATCGGGGTGCGCTGTTTGTGGGGTAATGGCAATACGGGTGGGTTGTGTTGGCGGCATTTCTCTGCCAGAATAGCGGAAATATTCACCAACACAATAAAAAGGATTTTTTAATGATGCGCGTTGTTTTGCTTATGGTTTTTGCACTGTGTGCGGCAGCCCCCACTTGGGCATTGAACAAGGCCGATAAAGCGGAAGTGAATCAGCTGATTCAAGCCTATATTCAACAGCACCCTGCCGAGATGATGACGGCCATGGCCAAGTATCAACAACAGATGAAGGTAAAAGCTGCCGCAGCGTTGATTGACGCGCACACGCCTGTGTCTGGCTCTGCCAATGCGCCCATTACCATTATTGAGTTTAGTGAATTTGAGTGCCCTTTCTGTGGCCGCGCCCAGCCCACATTGCAGGCGCTGCGTGAGAAGTATAAGGGCAAAATCCGCTTTGCGTATAAACACATGCCGTTGTCGTTCCATAAAAATGCCATGCCCGCTGCCCAAGCCGCCCAAGCCGCGCACATGCAAGGTAAGTTTTGGGAGTTCAGCCAAGACATGTGGCAGAATCAAAGCCGCCTCAGCGATAAGTTGTATGTGCAAACGGCTGAAAAATTGGGCCTGAATATGGCCAAGTTTAATGCCGACCGTGCCAGCTCCGCCGTAGCCAAAATTGTGGCCGATGCCCAAGAAAGTGGCGCGGCCATGGGCGTGCAAGGCACCCCGCACTTTTTGGTGAATGGCGAGGAGCTTTCTGGCGCCCAGCCATTGGAAGCTTTTGTGGCCATCATTGATAGTTTACTAGCTGCCCAAAAATAATGAAACAGCATTTGCCCTTGATATGGTTGGCAGGCATTGGCTTGTTGCTGTTGGCGGGCTTGCAATTGGCACGCGTGTTTCTGAGTGGTGGGGTTACACTACGGGTGCATCCGCAAGCGATGCAAACAGCTGCGGTGGATGCGCAATCGTCGGGCAATGTGTTTCAAGACATGGTGTTGAAACACCCCAAAGCTAAGCGAAATCTGGAGAAAATTCCCACGTCACCCGTGCGTGCCAGCGTACCTATAGAGCCCTTTAATGCCGCGCAAGGTGCTGAATATGCCCGCTTGACATTGACAGTGTTTGACGACCCTTCTTGTGGCGTTTGCCGCGCAGAGGTGCAGCGTGTGTTGCGTGGGGTACCGCCAGATGTACGCATTGTGTTTAAATTTGCCCCCGTAGATGAACGCAACACCAGTGGTGGTTTGTTCCGCCAGTTGGCTGTGCAGCAGCGCATATGGCCGCAAGTTGCGCAGTTATTGGAAGGAAATACCGCAGATTTGGATGCCGAAGCATGGAGCCGTATGATGGAGGAATTGGGCGTTTCTTTAGATGATTTACGCGCGTTACTGGCCAAAGATAGCGAAAGTTTAATGCAAGACGTAGAAGCCGATGCAGCCCTAGCCAGAAGCATACCCTTGCCTGCTATACCCGCCTTTGTGTTGAACGATTATGTAATAGATGGCGCCTTACTAAAGACTGAGAAACTACCTGTTTATATTCAACGGTTATCAAGCGATTCCCCAATTGTTGAGCGTAGTGACTTTGCTGCACCATTGCAGCTGTATTAACTTTGTTTTTATAGTAATTTGTCATACATTTTCTTGCAGACGCAAAAGTTTTATTGCAGGCTTTAATAAAATAAAAATAAGGTGTTGGCTTTATGCTGCGACAAAAATCTCTTCTCTCGGTGTTTGTGATGATTATGGTGCTTTACTCGGCTGCCATGTTGGTGGTTTTTGGTGGGGCATTTTGGATTGCGGATCGACTGACCAACGATTTAAATAAAATGAG
>JBAQUW010000216.1:0-11835 GCA_049297755.1 Alphaproteobacteria bacterium | reverse complement strand
AAGTTGGCGTGTTCATCGGCATTCAGCATCATGTCCATCCATGGCAGTGGGTTTTTTTCGAGGTTATAGACAGGCTCAAGGTTGAGCGAGCGCAAGCGACGGTCGGCAATAAAGCGAATGTAGCCTTTCACTTCATCGGGCGTCATGCCTTCAACGGGGCCCATTTCAAAGGCCAAGTCGATGAATTTATCTTCCATACCCACCATTTTTTGGCAGGCGTCGGCAATATCGGCCTTCAGGTCTGCGGTCCAAATTTCGGGGTTTTCTTGCACAAAGGTGTTGAACAGTTTGGCAACACTTTGGCAGTGCAGGGTCTCGTCACGCACGCTCCATGTGACGATTTGCCCCATGCCTTTCATTTTGTTAAAGCGGGGGAAATTCATGAGCATGGCAAAGCTGGCAAACAGAGAAAGCCCTTCAGTAAAGCCTGCAAATACGGCCATGGTTATGGCGATGCTGCGTTTGTCGGTCATGTCGAAGGTGTGCAAGTAGTCGTACTTGTCCTTCATGGCTTTATATTCCAAAAACACGCTGTACTCGGTTTCGGGCATGCCAATGGTGTCCAACAAGTGGCTGTAAGCGGCCACGTGCACGGTTTCCATGTTGGAGAAGGCCGAGAGCATCATCAACACTTCGGTAGGCTTAAACACCTTCATGTAGTGCTTCATGTAGCAGTTGTTCACTTCCACATCGCTTTGGGTGAAGAAGCGGAAAATTTGGGTGAGCAGGTTTTTTTCAGCGGGAGTCAGCTTGGTTTGCCAGTCTTTCACATCGTCGGCCATGGGCACTTCTTCGGGCAACCAGTGAATGCGCTGTTGTTGCAGCCATGCTTCGTAAGCCCAAGGGTAACCAAAGGGTTTGTAAGCGATTTGTTCTTTCATGAGGTTGGGCATGGTACGTTCCTCTCTTTCGTATTGCTGTTGCTTTTGTTTCAGTTCCAGTTGGGTTTTTGCAGGTTCAAAGTTAATCACTTGGGTCGTTTGGCTTTGCATCTCTATCCCTCCCTTGTTGCTACTAAATCTAGTACGCCTTTTGTGTGTACGCCATAGCTATTGTGTTTTTGGGGATAAAAAGATGAGTAAGGATTATGGGTATTTACACCATAACAGTAGCAGTTACTCCCACAACCCCGTCCGTTGTGGTTTGGGGGCAAAAAAGCGAATGAGCGCCCACCCTGCCACAAACCCGCCCACATGGGCAAAGAAGGCGACACCACCCCCTGTTTGGCCAAGGCTGCCAAAACTGGCCATAGCTTGGTACACAAACCACATGCCCAGCACGGTGGCGGCACTCATGTTTTGTACGCCCATTTGGGGAATGAGCACGGCCACAGGCGCCTTGGGGAACAGCACCAAGTAAGCCCCCAGCACCCCACTAATGGCGCCTGATGCGCCTACCATGGGGATTTGGCTTGTGGGGTCAATCAAGCCTTGAGTGAGTGCGGCGGCCAAGCCGCACAGCACATAAAAAATGCCAAAGCGTACAAGGCCTAAGCGGTTTTCCACATTGTCGCCAAACGTCCATAAATACAGCATGTTGCCGCCTAGGTGCATCCAGCTGCCATGCATGAACATGCTGGAAAGCAGGGTAAAGCTGGGGCTGGCAGGTGCCGCTAATACGTCGGCCATGTCTACTTCTGCCCCTGTAAATAAGCGGGCAGGGATAAAGGCATAGGCCAGCAAAAAGGCGTGGTTACCCAGCCCCCCCAAGCTTGCTTGGTGCATAAACACCAACACGCAGATGGCGATGAATACCAAGGTGAGCAAGGGCAGGCGGTGGCGCGGGTTGTGGTCGTATAATGGAATCATGCGGAAAGTGTAACAAAAGCCCAGAGCTTTCAGAAATCATTTATCATTAGTCTGCTTTATGCAGTGGCAATACAAAAGCCGCCCCAAGGGGCGGCTTTTGATATTAGGCGGCTTGAATGTGTTGTTGCCCCAGAGAAATTCCACGCAAGAGCATGGCTACAATTGCCAATTGCTCGTGTGCTTTGTTTGGCACCTGAATGTGAGCACAGCCTTGCATAAAATCAAGCGTAATGGGTGCGCGCACTGTGGCCAATAGCGCTGCCAGCAAATACTGGCGCTCTAGAGTGTATTGGCCGCCAGCGCTGCGCCAAAAAAGTAAGGCCATACTGCTTCCGTCAATGTCAGAACGGCAGGGTATCCATTGGCCAAAAACATAGACTTCAATGGCCATATATCCATGAGTGCCCTGGAGTTTGTTGCTTGTGCTAATTTGTTCTGCGCTGGGGGCGCAAATGCGGAAATCGCCTGAACGGGCTTCATTGATGTCGTCATCAATCAAAAACACCCGGCCAGTGGCAAAAAGTTGAGAAGACGCATCAGCTTCTGTCATATCTAGTCTCCATAAAACGAGGGGTGATGTACCAAGTGTAACAAAATCTGCTTACTATAAATCTTAATCGCATACAAGTTTTTTGCCGTTTGCCTGAAGGTAAGATGTGCATGTAAACAGATTGCACGGAAAAGCTGGCAAAGTGTTGCGTTTTCGGCTAGAGAGAAGTCATGCAACGCCCCGCTCAATATATGGCCGTGATGGAACTGTTCGACAGTTTGGCCCAAAATGCCACCCCCGCCGATAGGCTGGTGGCGGCGTATTTCCGTGGTAACCGCTATATCGGCAGTAAGGATAAAGGGTTTATCAGCACCCACCTCTACCGTATTTTGCGCACGTATTACACACTGGGTGCGGCGCTGGATGCTTGCCACCTGCCCGTGAGTGGCCGTAGTTTGGTGTTGGCGCAAGCCGTGCGCGATAATGAAGTGATGGATGAGATTTTTACAGATGCGGAATATCAGCCCAAGCGCCTTTCCGAAAACGAAAAGAAAATGGCGCGGCATATTCCTGAACACCTGAAAAAAGCCGCTGAAGGTGCGGTGAAGTGGGAGGTGCCCGAGTGGATTGTTCCGTTATTGCAACGCGCCTTTGGTGCTGATGCTGAAGCGGCTGCCATGGCATGGCAGGCTGAAGCGCCGCTGGATGTGCGCGCGAATACCCTCAAAACCACGCGCGAGACCGTACTGCAAGCGTTGGAAGCTACCGGCCACCGCGTATCGCCCACCCCGCACAGCCCTTTGGGTGTGCGCTTGGCCAAACGGGCGGCGTTGCATGAATTGCAAACATTTAAAGATGGCTGGTTTGAGGTGCAAGATGAAGGTAGCCAATTGCTGGCGGCCTTTACGGGGGTAAAGCCAGGCCAGCGGGTGGTGGATTTTTGCGCAGGTGCTGGCGGCAAAACGCTGGCCATGGCGGCCATGATGCAGAACAAAGGCCAAATTATGGCCTGCGACGTGATTGAAGAGAAATTGGAAGAAACCCGCAAACGCTTGAAGCGGGCAGGGGTAGGCAACGCCCAAACCCACCTAATAGCGCGTGAATTAGACAAATGGCAAAAAAGCCAAGCCAATTTGGCCGATGTGGTATTGGTAGACGCCCCCTGCAGCGGCACAGGCACATGGCGGCGTAACCCTGATGCAAAGTTCCGCTTTAGTGCTGAAAAATTGGCGGAGCTGCAAACGATACAGCGCGATATTTTGGGCCGAGCTGCCTTGTTGGTGAAAGCGGGTGGGAAGCTGATTTACGCAACTTGTAGCGTGTTTTTGGAAGAAAATGACGACCAAGCTGCCAACTTTTCCGCCCAAAACCCTACATGGCAGCAGGGCGACGTGCTGCGCGTGGCTCCCCACACCCACAATACCGATGGGTTTTATGCGGTGACGTTTATTAAACCGAAATAAGCTGTACTTTTAGGGCAAAAGTTTTTCTAAAAAGGTGACAGCTTCGGGGGCGTCAAAAATAGTGCCGTGGGTGGCAGGGGCGGTGGCGTATTGCCCCAAATGTACCCCCGCCGCTTGGCGCAATATGGGGGCATGGTTGGGGGGAATGAGGCCATCATGTTCAGCCACCAACAGGTGAATGGTGGTAGATGCCAGCTGGGGTAGTACCTTTGCCACCTCTAGCCGATGCCGGAGCAACAAGCCCACAGGGTATAAGGGGTAGCGGTGTTGGCCCATAGCCACCATGCTGGTAAATGGTGTGACCAGCGCCAGCTGGCTTATAGGGCGCTGGGCAGCCACATGCGTAGCCACCGCTGTACCCAAGCTATAGCCTACGGCCACCACGGTGGTGGGGGAAAGTTGGGCAATGAATGTGTCGTACTGCGTGAGTGCATCGGCAAACAAAGCGTGTTCGCTGGGGGTGCCTTCGCTGGTAAACCCTGCATTGTTAGGGTAGCCACGGTAGCTAAAGCCTGCCACGCTGGCGCGGTCTTGGTAAATGGCATGCAGGTAGTGCACCAAGCCTGTCACATCGTGCGCATTTCCGCCAAAAGCCAGCACCAAGGGGGCGTGCGGGGCAGTTGCGGGGAACACAACGCCCGAAAGCCGCACCCCATCGGGCATGGCTAGGGTGGTGTAGGCCGATTTATCAAGCGTTGCCGCATTAAGCACATTCACCGTTTGCGGAAAAATAAAGCGTTCTTGCTGCCATGTGAGAAGGCAGCCCACCGCAAAATAACAGGCCAAGAGCACAAGCATACTGGCTTTAAAGATATGGCGGCGGGTCATGGTTTATCCTTTGTGACGGGGGTGTTTTTCTCTTCGAATAGGGTATAGCCAAAGGTAATGGTGTGAATACCCACAGGCAGTTGCGGCGAAATGGTGAATGAGAGCGGCAAATGCACGTCTTGCTTGGCAGGGTAGCGTTGTTGCTCAAAGCAAAAGCATTGTTGTAAATCCACATACTCATCAATGCTCACCGTTTCCAGCCCGCCCATGGCCAGCAGGGTGTGCACGGCCACGCCATCGACGGCGCGGGGGGCGGTGTTGGTGGCGGTGAATGCAGTAAGGGTAGGCTCACCCAAACGCACGGTGAGGCGCGAGATTTCTGGTGCCAACGTGACCGGCATACCTTGGGCATTGTTGGCCACAAAGCGGATGGTGATGGTGCGGTCAGATGTGCCTTCAAATAACGCAGCTGGGCCTTGCTGGCCTACCAACACCTTGGGTACAGGAATACCAAAATGTTGGCAAAATATGCGGTATAACGGCACAAACGCATAGGCCACACCCAGCATGGCCAAGGCTATGGCAAACAGCAACACCAACAACTGCGTGTTTTTATGCATAGGCGTATATGAGCATATTTTACGCGACAACGGGCAAAAAAATACTCCCCCCAAAGGTGGGGGGAGCTTAGGCTATTTTTTTATCAAATACCAGTGGGTGCTTTTTTTTCAGCTGTGCAAACACCAGTGATAGATTGGGGCTGGGCACATTTTCAAACTGCAGCTCCATGCGCCGATAGCTTGTGGGCACAAAAGCGCCGTGGCTTTCCAGCACTTTCCCTTCAAAGAGGATCATGACCAAAAAGCGCTTTTGGCCCCGCCATGTGTCGGTGGCAAGAATGACCTTCAGTATAGAGCTGGGATGATAAGAATTCTCATCCGCAACACTGGGCACTCTCCCAAAAACATAGGCGACGCAAGGAGTGTTTTCCTCGAGGCATTGATCAATGGCAGGGCTGAGCACTTCGCCTAATACCCGCGAAGGCATCAGGTTTTTGGGGAACTGCTCATAGGCCAAATGCTTCACATGCTGGTTCAGCAGCAGCTGATACCGCCATGGGGGCAAGAGCAACGAGGTGGAGACCCTATTGCTTTTTGCTTCCAGCGGCGGTGTTTCCCAGTAATGGGCCCAACCGAATGCGTTGCCCACCAGCAATGCCAGAATCAGAGTCAGAGACTTTCTTGTCATGGAGAAACTCCATTTGCAAAAGGTTCAGTCTTTCTAGCGGTAAGTATACACTAGCAGAATCCAACCAAAGGTAAACCTAAAAATACGTATCTGCTACCAAAGCTGCAAAGAGCAGCGCCAAATAATACACACTGGCCATAAAGGCTTGGCGGGTGAGGGCGGGGTTCACCACCTCACGTTCGCCCTCCAATAATTTTAAATTGACAGCCAGCCACCACAACCCAAGCCCTGTGGCTGAGAACAGGTAGATATACCCAAATGGCGCAAAGAGGGCAGGGAGGAGGGAAACAGGGAGTAATATCAACAAATAGTACAGCATTTGCAGTTTGGTTTCGGCCACCCCTTTCACCACGGGCAACATGGGAATACCCGCGCGGGCGTAGTCCTTATTTGCCAATAAGGCCAGCGCCCAAAAGTGCGGGGGTGTCCAAAAAAAGATGATGGCAAATAATATCCATGGCAGCGGGTGGGCCACATCGCCCTGCACCGCCGCCCAACCAACAAGTGGCGGAAATGCCCCCGCCGCACCGCCAATGACAATATTCTGCACCGTGCTGCGCTTGAGCCACATGGTGTAAACCAGCACATAGAACAAGTACCCGCTTAAGCTCATGGTGGCGGTCCACGGGTTGACCAGTAAGTAGAGCATCATAAAACTCCCAATGCCCAACATGGCCCCCCAACCCACCGCAAAGGCAGGGCTGATGCGCCCCGCGGGGATTGGCCGCGTGGCAGTGCGCCGCATGAGGGGGTCGATATCCCGATCCCACCACATGTTCACCGTATTGGCGCCCATGGCCGATAAGCTCAGCCCCAGTAACGTCAGCACAAAATCGTGCCACACAAACAAATCGGCATTGCCTTTGGTGGCCACGGCATAGCCTGCGGCACAGGTAATGGCCAACAGCATCACAATGCGGGGCTTGCCCAGTGCTAGCACATCGGCCACTATTTGCCACACTTGGCTGCGGGTGAGGGCAAACACATTATCCATGGAACGGCCCCGCCGCGCCATAGCGTGCCTTGAGCACTGCGCCTACAGCCGCCAACCATAGCAAGGTGCCCCAGGCCAAGTGGGCCACGCTGAGCCATTCGTACCACGCGGGGTAAAACTCAAAACTGTACAGGGTGGCCACGCCAAAAGCCACTTGCCCCCACACCAGCACATGCAACCCTTTGGCGGTGCGGCGTGCCGAATTATTTCCACTTTTTTTGGCAAAAATCATCAATAAAACAGAGGCTAATAATACACCTACCGCCAAAAGCCGATGCAGGACATGCACCTGTTCCAACCCACCCGCTGGCCACCAAACCCCCGCACAGCTTGGCAAACCGCCGCAGATACCGCCTGCGTGGCTACTGCTCACCGTTGCGCCTACGACCATCGTCAATAACACCAATATGGCAAAAATGCTTACAGCCCACAGCCGAGAGCTTACAGCTACAGGCGCATAAGTGAGTTTTTTGTACCACGCCAATAAACCTATAAAAATCATAGCATTGCCAAGGTGCACGGCCACACTCCAGTTTACGTTATTGAACCACACGGTGACTGCGCCCAGCTTCACTTGCAGCGCCAGCACGGCCAGTATGGCTAGGCCTAACACGCGCAGGTGCGGGCGCTTCCACCCCAACACCACCATGGGCAACACCACCAGACCAGTCAGGGCGGCCAGCAGGCGGTGGCTCCATTCTAACGCCACTTGGAAGGCGGTATAATGGCGTTCACCCACCACAAATTCGTGCATACTCCATGGCCACCATGTGCCATAGCAGTGGGGCCAGTCGGGGCAGCTCATGCCGGCGTCCCACACGCGGGTGGCGGCGCCCAGCACAATCACCACATAAGCCATAAAAATGGCCAAAGCGGGGAGCCGCGCGGTGGGTGCTAAACCTGACTGCATGGGTGGACTATACCAGATTTGCCGCAAAACAAAACCGCCTTGCGGCGGTTTTGTGGGTGTGGGTTGGTTAAAACTCAATTTTACCACGCCCACCTAAATAACCTTCATCATTACTAGAAATCCCACCTTCTATACCAGCGGTTAACTTTCCTACATCGGTGGTCATCGAATAATCGATGCTAGCCCTCAGCTTCATTATTGCAGCATCTAAATCATTCAAAATTTGAGCTTGTAATTTTAAAGCATCGCCCGCCATAGCCAAATTGGTTTCGGTATGGCGAATACCAACATCTATTTCTTGGTTTCCTGTTCGCCAATGCTCTCCATAACCTATTGTTACATCGGTTTTGCCATTGGCAGAGGTCGGGCCTTCCAAACCGACAACAGCACGCCAACCTGTGCCTGATTCAGTCACATCGGGGCGTGCAAAGGTATATGTTTGACCACCCAGCGTTGCGCTGGCTGTTTCGGCGGTAACGCGCGTACCATGTTCAACACCTCCGCCCACAATGACGCGCAAGCCTTCGCCTAGGGCAAGGCGAGCCTCAGCTTGACCGCCAACTACCTCGTTGGTGACAGACATGCTGCGCTCGAATGCGCCGAAATGACCTTTGCCAGACAGTGATGTTTCTGAGGCGTAAGCACCCACGTTAAAGTCGTGCGCACCATATTTAAGGCCTAAATCAGCGCCAAATCGGTGATATTGGCCACTTAAATCCATGGCTTTACTGCCATCTGGTTTGAAATCTTCCCAAGCATAGCCGCCGCTGCCATTCATGCTAAAGCTCAATTTGGCCAAATCGGGCATGCCATCTGCTGGCATCACCTCTGGCGCCCATGTTTGGGGGGCAGAAGGTTTCCAAGGTGCAGGTTCAACATAATTGCAGTTGCTAATTGAAGCATAGCGGTCTTTTAATTGACAATACTCATTCCAAGTTTTGTGGTGCTCGGTTTGCCAAGCTTTATACTCTGCGGCTGAGGGGTCTGGACGGTTGGCATTTAACCCTTGCACCTTGCTGTGCAGGTCTTGCAGACGTTGCTCAACAGCAACGCAATCGTTCATGTCTATAGTTGTTGTAGGGCCTGCTGTGCGCAAATCGGCAGAGGTGCTTAGGTCGGCGGCTTCAGCGCCATGGGTACCAAATACTTTGCTGGCTAAATAGCCGCCTGTGGCTATATAGGTAGCAGCGCCTGCAATACCAGCAGCGTGTAGGCCGCCCATGCGCACAGCAGAAGCCGTACGCTCAAAACCATGACGCGCTATTACATCGGCTGTACTGGCTGAGAGGGCCTTGATACTCTGACTTACGCCGCGCGCAGGTAACATTAAAACAGTTGGCAAAATAGTAGGTACGCGCGATGCTTGTTGCATTAAGAAAAATTTAGCATTACGCCAACCCATAGAAGTAGGTTGCACGCCTACCAAAGAATATTCACGCGTTACTCCAAAGTTCATTGCTTCCATACCCAAACTCCTTTTGTTCTAATCTATATGTGGGACGAAAAAAGCATTTCGCAAGGGCGGCTGACATTTGCCTGACACGGCGCGGGTTGAATCATATATGTATCAATGGTTTAGTAAAAAAATAGCGGCCCCCCTTGGTAGGGGAGCCGCCAGAGGCGAGGCTTAGAACTTGAAGCCGACGCGGGCAGAGCCCACGAAGCCGTCGAGGTCGACGGTCTTGCCGCCCACCTCAGCGTCGCCGACGCGGTAGCCCGCCTCGAGGCCGACCGTGATCGGCATCTTGGGCATCTCGTAGTTGATGCCCGTATAGATGCCGTAGGCCGTGCCGTCCACCTCGGTCTTGGAGGTGGAGCCGCCACCGCAGGGGCTGCAACCGCTGGTCTTGGAGACCATGTCGCCGCCCAGCCAGCCGTAGTCGGCACGGACGTGCCACATCAGCGGGCTATCGCCGAAGCGATCCTGCCAGCCGAGGCCGATGGCCGTGTGGGAGACGTCCCACTCGCTGGTGTACGCGCCGAACGCTTCCGGCTCGCCGCCCAGCCACGCATGGCTGGCGGTAGCGAAGAAGCGGTTGCCGAACGACAGCTTGGCCATCAGCTCCGGCCCCGAGAGGCCGTCGGGAGAGAGTTTGCTGCCCTCGATGCCCCAGTACGAATAGCCAGCCGTCACGGTGAAACCGAACGGCAGGTGGCGCGGGGCAGACGCCGGCTCCGCATAACGGGGGGCCGGTGGGGTGTACACCTGCGGGGTGTCCTTGATGGAACCGCCGCGGGTCGTATAGCCCCCGAGATCCGCCGCCGAGGCGCCGCCAACGAACGAGAAGGCAACAGCGGCCGCAGCCGCAATGAGAGTGAAAGTGCGCATGAGGGTTCTCCTGGTTTGCGCTAAAAAAAAAGGCACACATGATGGGTCTTCGCCATCAAGCATGCCTGGTGGCGAAAGGGGCGGGTTCCCCTATCGTACACAGGCATATAGGGTGTTTTTGTGAAGTATACAAGTGGCAATGCGAAAAAAATGGGTTTTTCTTGCAGAAAGGGCTGGGCTTGGGTATAGAAGGGGCATCTTTGCGTCAACCAAACACAGCCCTATGGGTATGTGTGCGGAACCGCACCGCGCTATCAGCGGGAGGTGACGCGGGGATAGTTAAGGGGATGGAACACCCCTTAACCGCAAGCGTTTGGCTTTGCCAAATGCGCAGCGAACATCAAGGAAAGGTGGCCGAGTGGCCGAAGGCGCACGCTTGGAAAGCGTGTAGGGGGCAACTCCTCGGAGGTTCGAATCCTCTCCTTTCCGCCATGGTTTTTAAAAGAAAAGGCAGGTGCCAGCGTAAGCTGCCCTGCCTTTTCTTTTAAAACGGGGAGGTTTGAGTGATTTGAACAGCGCCCTATCCGCGCGTTCGAACCGAGGCCACGGAGGGGCCGACAGCCCCGCAGGGGCAATCCTCTCTATCAAGCCATTCTACTTACCGCAGGCAGGCTACTTCCAAAACCCTGCCACTTTTTTCAAAAAGCTTTCTTGCTGGGGCAGGTGTTTGCCTGCTGTCACATCGCGCAGTTGGGTGAGTAAGTCTTTCTGCTTTTTATCCAATTTGGTGGGGGTTTCCAGCTGCACGCGCACCAATAAATCTCCATGTTTACTGCTGTTGACTACGGGCATGCCTTTGCCTTTGAGGCGGAAAATTTGGCCGCTTTGCGTGCCTTCGGGGATTGTCACTTTGGCCTTGCCGCCGTCAGGTGTTGGCACATCCACATGGCCGCCCAAGGCCGCATCAAAAATAGAAAATGGCATGGTGAGCGCCAGATTTTCGCGCTCTCGCGCAAAAAGGGTATGCTCTTTCACGCTCACAAAAATGAATAAATCGCCAGCGCTGCCGCCTTGGGCGCCTGCTTCACCTTTGCCCGCCACGCGAATGCGCATGCCGTCGTCCACCCCCGCAGGAATAGCTACTTGGATGGTTTTTTGGGTTTTCACGCGGCCTTGGCCATGGCATTTTTTGCATTTGTCTTTAATGATGCTACCTTGCCCGTTACAGCTGGGGCATGTGCGTGCCATTTGGAAAAATCCTTGTGAGACGCGCACTTGGCCAGCACCACCGCAGGTTTCGCACATCATGGGCGAACTTCCTTCCGCTGCGCCACTGCCATCGCATTTGTCACAGCTATCCATGGTGGGAATGGTGATGGCAATGTCTTTGCCCTTGTACGCATCTTCCAGCGTCATGCTCAAATTATAGCGCAAATCAGCGCCTTTGGTGCCACCACGGCGGCCACGGGCAGCGCCGCCACCTTGGTTGAACACATCGCCAAACATGTCTTCAAAAATATCTTCAAAATTGCCGCTAAAGCCAGCGCCACCATGGAAACCGCCACGTGGGGCACCGCCACCATTTTCAAACGCCGCATGGCCCATGCGGTCGTAGGCGGCGCGCTTTTGTGGGTCGCTCAGTACATCATACGCTTCATTGATTTCTTTAAATTTGGCCTCTGCCGTTTTATCGTCAGGATTACGGTCGGGGTGGTATTCCATGGCCAGTTTGCGGAACGCCTTTTTCAGCGTCGCGTCATCGGCATTTTTAGCCACATGCAGCAGTTCGTAAAAGTCTTTTTTAGCCATGGATTTTAATTACCTTAAATTCAATTGCAGTCAGCAATTCTTCGGGTTGAATGGTGGGGTACGATTGCTGCAGAGC
>JBAQUW010000215.1:0-4228 GCA_049297755.1 Alphaproteobacteria bacterium | reverse complement strand
GGCAGGGGCTGAGATGACCGCCATTGACAGCAACGCCGCCGTGATTGAAAAAGCCGAAGCCGAAGCCGCCGCCTACGGCACCCCCATAACCTTTGTGCACGAACGGGTGGAAGACCATGTACAAAGTGGCGAAAAGTACGACGTGTTGCTGTGTTTGGATGTGCTGGAAGACGTGGCCGACCCTACCAAATTTTTATGGAGCCTGCGCCAATTGCTCAAACCCCAAGGTGTGCTCATTCTTTCCGCCATCAACCGCACGCCCAAAGCATGGTTTGTGCATATTTTTCTCAGCGAATACCTGTTGCGCCGCACCCCGCGTGGCCACCGCAAGTACCACCGTTTTTATACGCCCGCCCAATTGCGTAAAGTTTTGGCCACCCACAATATGGCGCTTAAAACCGTGCAGGGCATGATGTTCGACCCCACCCTCAACATCTGGCGCTTGACACCCGCCCCCGATACGCGCTACCTAGCCACAGTCACGTCGTTGTAAAACGACTTGTCACATCAGTTCTGTTTTGCTCTCAACGGAGAAAAACCATGACACTTCAACCCCCTCCTGTCAAAACGCCCATTCCGTGGGATATCTTTCAAGGTGTCGAGCGCGATAAAGCGCTGCGCCGCCAAGTGCTGTTCCACCCCGATGGCCGCTTGCGCCATCTGTTGTTCAGCCAACAGCTCAGCCGCAGCCATTTGGAACATCTGTTCCGCTTGGCCACAGCTATCCGCCGCCTCAACAAAACCCGTGCGGGGCAAGATGCACTCAAGGACACGCTCCGTCACCAAGCGGTGCTAAACCTATTTGTGCAGCCCAGCAGCCGCACGGTGGAAAGCTTTGCGGCGGCGGAAGATGTGCTGGGCATGTCGGTGCGCGTGCAGCAAGACATCTCCACCTCCTCCTTCGCCAAAGGCGAAACGGTGGAAGATGCCGTGCGCACATTGTCGTCCTACTTCGATGCGCTGGTCATTCGGCACGAAGACGATGCCTTTGTGCTCCGCGCCGCGTATGCGCTGTATCACTCCAACCGCGAAATCCCCGTGGTGAGTGGCGGCAGTGGCAGCAGCCAGCATGTGACCCAAGCCATTTTGGATATCTACACCCTGTTGTACAGCTTTGCTGGCCAAGGGGGCATAGATGGCAAAACGGTGATGCTAGTGGCCGATATTGCCCGCAACCGCGCGGCACGGTCGCTCATTTACCTGCTCACCAAGTTTACGGGTGTGCGGATTATTTTGGTCTCGCCCGAGACAAGCCCGCCGCATCGGCCCGCCGCATGGCGCGAGCCCGAGGTGCATGCCGTGTATCACGAACAAGCACGGCTGTACCACAAAGGCCAAGCCGATACGGCCGACCTGCTGGCCTATCTGCAGCGCCACAACATGGCGGTGTTTGTAGAGAGCAATATCCAAGATGCTCTTAAAGTCCATGGCGCAGAAATAGACGCCCTGTACATGACGCGCAATCAAAGCGAATACGCAGGCCAAGGCTGGCAAAAGTTGGATGACTACCAGCTGAAGTGGGCGTATCGTACCCTACTCAAGCCCGATTGCGTCATCATGCACCCCTTGCCCCGCAATGCCGAGTTGCCCGACCAATGGGTAGACGAAACCCAATGGCCGCGCAGTGTGGTGTGGCGCCAAGTGCGTAATGGCATGTGGATTCGTGCCGCCATTTTTGCCGAACTGTTCGGCAAAAGCGGCCACATTTTCAACGCCGCTGGCAAGCTGGGCATTGCCCTGTAAACACGAACGAGGCCCCCCAAAGGGGCCTCGTTTTTTAGTTAAACACTTCATTCTCAGCTTGCTAGAGAGTGCGGTAACACGTTGCAAAACGCCGTCATTCCCGCGGAGGCGGGAATCTAGTAGTCGGTAGAGAACATGCCGTTTTGAGTTGATAGTAAATGTGCACGTGAATACAACAGCTTTACTTGAACACCCCCTGAACATATAGCTGGTTGCGTATTCTTTCGTACGCAACCAGCTATAGCTGCACACTATTGTGCAGCCCGCGCATGGCAGGCTGTGCTTGGCTTTGCCAAGCCTCAGCCGAATGCAGCGTCTTGCATCATTTGACTTACAAATGATGCAATTAACTATATGGGGCTACTGGGTTCCCGCCTCCGCGGGAATGACGAAGACACCCTTACCCCCCATGCCGCTGGGCAAAAAAGCTGCGCACATTGTTCATTTCGCCTTCAATGGCAGCCAGCAACGTCAGTTTTTCGGCTTCAGGTGCGGCTTTGGCTTGTTCGGCCTGCAAACACGCGGCGCTCAGGCGGCTGGCGCCCAAGTTGGCACTGCTGCCTTTTAAGCGGTGGGCCAGTTTTTTCCAATCTTCCGCATGGGCGTCGTCGGTATAAAGGCTCAGCATTTCAAGGCTGGCATTGGCTTGGTCGTAAAACAGTTGCACCAGTTCTTGCTCCACTTTTTGGTCACCATCGGTAAAGCTTTGCAGGTGTTCAATATCCAGCAAGGGCACCGTTGTCACGCTGGCTTCTGTTACAGGAGCAAGGGTTTCAGGTGCGGCATCAAACTGAATATACCGCCCCAACACTTCCTTCAGTTGGGTGAGCCGAATGGGCTTGCTCACATAATCGTCCATGCCGCTGTTGATGCACTTCTCACGGTCGCCCACCATGGCATTGGCCGTGGCCGCAATAATGGGCAAGTGGGTGCCCAAATCGGCCTCGCGGGCACGGATATGCCCCGTGGCTTCAAAACCATCCATATTTGGCATTTGGCAGTCCATTACAATCACGTTGTAAATGCTGGGGTCAAACATCCCTACAGCTTCTTGGCCATCGGTGGCCATATCTATTTGCGTAATGCCCAATTTCCCCAACAAGCGTTGTGCCACTTCGCGGTTCACAGGGTCGTCTTCCACCAACAACATACTCACTTGGTTAAGGGGCAATTTGGCTGTGGTTGAGTCCATCGTCCGTTCCTTCATTTTTTCCATTTCTGCGCGGTGTTTGGCCAGCATATCGGCGCTGGGTTTGTGCACGGGCAAATAAAAGCTGAAGGTAGAACCCACGCCCACTTCGCTGGCCACGGTAATTTCGCCATGCATCATGTTCACCAGTTGTTTGGTAATGGCCAGGCCCAAACCTGTGCCGCCAAATTTGCGCGCCATGCTGGCATCGGCTTGGCTAAATTTTTTAAACAGCAGGTGCAATTTATCGGCCGCCATGCCCACACCCGTGTCGGTTACGTCCACGTTAATAATTTTACGATATTCGGCATCATGCCCATTGGTCAGGTGCACTTTTACGCCGCCTGCCAAGGTAAACTTCACGGCATTGCCCACCAAGTTCACCAATATTTGGCGCACGCGGCCAGGGTCGCCCACCAAGGTGTGGGGCAGGGCGGCGTCTTTTTCCAAGGTCAAGGTCAGGCCTTTTTCGGCCGCCAAGGGGCTCAGCATCTCCACCACCTCTTGGGCAATATCTTGCAGGGTGTAAGGAATATTCTCCAGCTGCAACGCATTGGCTTCAATTTTCGAGAAGTCCAAAATATCGTTCAAAATCACCAGCAAGTTTTCCGCCGATTTTTTAATCCGCACCGCAAACTCTTGCTGTTCGTGAGAGAGCGGTGTACTCATCATCATTTCCACCATGCCCAATACGCCATTCATGGGCGTGCGCAATTCGTGGCTCATGTTCGCTAAAAAGTTCGATTTCGCACTGTTGGCCGCATCGGCCTGTTCTGCCGCTTTTTCCAATTCTGCCACCGCCATGGCCACGGTGGTACGCATGTCTTCAAAGGCGGCCAGCAAGTGGCTACCGCGGGCACTTTCCATGTTGGGCAGGGGGGTGTCAAACACGCCCATTTCCATCGATTGAATCGCTTGCTCCAGCTCTTGCAACGGTGCATTTACCACTTGCCACACGCGCCATTGCGCATAAGTGGCACCACCCAACACCACGGCCAAGGCTAAAAACTCTTGCCAAGGTGCGCCCCATGTCAGCACTTCCACCACCCACACCAGGGCAAAGGTGGCTAAAATAGGCGCCATAAAAAGTGCTAAGTTGTTCATGGTCATACCCTATTTGCCTCTCTTTGCTTTACATTTTTCTACATACGCCAACACTTTGTCGCGGCTGAAAGGCTTGGCCACAAAGCCTTTTGCGCCGGCCTTCATGGCTTTTTGAATATCATCTACAAAGGCATTGCCGCTCAGCATCACCACAAAGCTGTCATTGTCCACGGCCAGCATATTGGTCAGCAC
>JBAQUW010000214.1:0-11653 GCA_049297755.1 Alphaproteobacteria bacterium | reverse complement strand
ACATTGGCCAACGCACAACCCAGAAGCAGCATATAAAGAAATTTCCCCATAAACAGTACCTTATAAGCAAACGCGAGAAAACGCAACCTTACCCAGCACCCGGCCCTGTATCTTCCGCGCGGGTGGCCACATCAATGGGGTTTTTCTCCAATGCCTTATAAATAGCGCTAATTTCATGCAAGTTTTTGGGTTTTTCGTGGAAGGGGAAGGGGTTGGGCACCTTGCCACGGCTCATGAGGTTCAGCGCATTACCAATTTGACCCAGCACGCCAAGGCGCAGGGTTTTGAGGAGCATAAACGGCTCGTTTAAAATGCCCCATGTGGCAATATCGTTTTTAAACACCAAGGCGTGGCGTGCACCTGCGTTGGCGGTAATGCCTGCATGAATGGCTTTTTCGCGCAATTTGACAATGGCTTCCATCGGCGCCACGTCTTTGGGGCAGCTGTCTACACACATGCCGCAGCGCACGCAATCCCATATGCCATCTTTTTCCGAGAGGGCTTGCAGGCGGGCGGTTTTGTCGCCTTCACGGGGGTCGGCCACAAAGCGGTAGGCTTTGGCCAAGGCGGCAGGGCCCATAAAATTGGGGTTTTCCACCATCATGGTGCAATCACTCACACAGCTGCCGCACATGATGCAGTTGCTGACCAAGTTCACTTGTTCAAACGATTGTTTGTTCACGTTTTTATCGGCTTCTTTGCCTTCCTGCACATAGGGCTTAATGGCATGGACTTTTTTGTAGAAGTGGCTGATATCGACCACCAAATCTTTCAATACAGGGATGTTTTTTTGCGGGCCAACAGTGATAATGCCGCCTTTGATGGGCGCAATGTTTTTCACCATGTTGCCGTTGACCAAATCTTCAATTTTGGTTTTGCAGGCCAAACGTGAACGGTTGTCGATAAACATCCCGCAACTGCCGCAAATGCTGGCGCGGCAACTGCGGCGGAAGGTGAGCGTGCCGTCGATTTTGCCTTTGATATATTCCAGCGCAATCAGTACCGTGGTGCTGCCATCGTACGGCACGGTAAAATCTTGCGTGCGCTGCACCAGTTTGCCCGCAATTTTGCTGCCACGCATAATGCGCAGCACAATGGTTTTTTTGGCAGCAGATGGTGCGGCTTTGGCCGCTGGTTTGGCCACTGGTTTGGCGGCGGGCTTGGCAGTAGGTTTTGTGGAAGGTTGCGCGCTGGCCTTGATGACGTTTTTCTTTTGCGCAGTTTTTTGCGAAAGGGCTTTTTTCAACACTTTGGCTTTGCTGGGCGCAGGCGATTTGGCCACGGTTTTTTTGGTAGGCGTTACTTTTTTGACAGCTACCTTTTTAGCAGGCTTTGTTGCCGCTTTTTTGGCTGCTTTGGCCATAGTCTTCACAACCTTTTTGGCAGGTGCTGGTTTTTTCTTGGCGGCAGTTTTGGTTTTTTTCGGGGCCATGGTTATTTTTCCTTCACTTCAAATTGCTTTAGAAAATCATTTTCAGATATAGTTATATAAGGACGCATTTCAACTTTAATGCCTTCAATGGTTTGCTTGATAATGAGGTCGCATAAGTCATTACCATCTATAAGCTCAACGGGAGGAGCGCCGTCACGAGTAGCTTCTTTTCGTGCATCGGAAGTAAACGTACCTGTTGTGATAACCATCCCCTTATCTGTTCTTCCAACCATAGCGCCACGAAAATCTCGAATGGTTTGCGATGAAACACTGCCTTTATAACGCTTGCATTGAAATAAGGCATTAAATGACATTAAACCCATTTGATAAATACCAATACCGTCAATGCCACCATCACCACTGCGGCCTGTCACTTCAACTTTAGAAAAACCATTTTTTCTGAGTAGTAATTGGCAAAATCGTTCAAATGCTGCGGGAGATAATTTTAACAATACAGCAATTAAAGATTCTCTCCAGTCTAATTCATCTTCCGATAGAGTTGCTTCCTCGGTATCTTCATCATGCTTTTCGTTTTTTCTAATTCTATTATATTCTCTATAATAAGCTTTCCATGCATGGTTAATTTCGTCAGCATCCTTACAGGATAGCCCTTTTTCGCTTAATATACATATCCCATCTGACATGGATGCATAATTTATCAGTTTAAAACCAGTAACAACCCATCCAATGCGATGGACTATTTTAGACATTGCCCCAGAAGGTAAAAGTACATCAAGCTGTTCTTGCGTAAATTTTTCGCGCTCTATAGTCGCTTGAATGATTTCTTGCCGAGATGCAGATCCTCCGAGAGAGCGCAAAGCCTCAAGTGTTGGAAACAATAAATCTCTAAAAGTGGGAAGCTTTACAGCCATCAATACTTCCTCTCCTGCGGCGCATATTTCTCATTCTCCACGGTACGCACGGCGTCACGGCTGAGGGTGACTTTTTGGGTTTTGGTATCCCAGTGGCTGAGCAGGTGGAACATCCAGTTTTTGTCGTCACGGGCGGGATATTCTTCGCGGCTGTGGGCACCACGGCTTTCTTTGCGCTCTAAGGCGCAACGCACGGTGGCTTCGCCCAGTTGAATCAGGCTTTCCAGCTCCAGCGCCGTAATCACGTCGGTGTTAAAGGCGTCGTCTTTATCGTCGACATACATTTTGGCATAATCGGCCTTGGCTTGCTCCACGGCTTTGAGGGCGCGGGTCAGGCGTTTTTCATCGCGGAACACGCTGCAATCGGCATTCATGGCTTGGGTGAGCGCCTCACGGATATCGGCTTGGCGCGTGCCACCTTCGCGCTTGCGGGCTTTGAGGGCGGCAATGCGGCGCTGTTGGGCGGCCACATCTTCCACATCGGCTTTGGGCATGGTTTTGCCATCGCTTTTCACAAAATCTACCATGGCTTTGCCGGTAATTTTGCCGAACACAATGCCTTCCAGCAAGCTGTTGGCACCTAAACGGTTGGCGCCGTGCACGCTCACGCAGGCGGCTTCGCCCGCTGCAAACAAGCCTTTCAGGTAACTATGCCCAATTTTATCAGTGCGGATACCGCCCATGGTATAGTGGCAGGTGGGCTTGACGGGAATGGGTGAATCGATGGGGTCAACGCCTTCAAAGTCTATGGCCAGTTGGCGGATTTGCGGTAAGCGCTCCAAAATCAGCTCGCGGCCCAAGTGGCGCACGTCGAGGAAGATGGCGCCGTCAACACCATTGCCGTTCAAAATTTCGGTCATTTCCGCACGGCTCACCACGTCGCGGCTGGCAAGTTCTAATTTATTGGGGGCGTATTTGGCCATGAAGCGTTTGCCGTCTTTACCAATCAGGTACGCGCCTTCGCCGCGCACACCTTCCGAGATGAGAATGCCTGAACTTTTAAGGCCTGTAGGGTGGAATTGCACAAATTCCAAATCGGCCGCTGGGGCGCCTGCGCGCATGGCGGCGGCAATGCCATCGCCGGTGCAAATCATGGCGTTGGTATTGCTAGCAAACAGGCGGCCAAAACCACCCGTGGCAATCAGCACCGCTTTGGCGTTGAATTGGTGCAGCTGGCCTGAGGCAATATCCATGGCCACACAGCCGCTGGCGCGGCCGTTATCCACCGTCAAATCCAGCAAAAAGTATTCCTCATAAATGTGCACGCCGTTTTTAATGGCTTGTTCCCACAGGGTGTGGAGCATGGCGTGGCCGGTGCGGTCGGCCGCATAAGCGGTGCGGGGGAAGCTGGCGCCGCCAAAGGGGCGTTGCGCAATGGTGCCATCGTCTTCGCGGCTGAAGGGGCAGCCCATGGCGTCTAAATCCAACACCGCTTGGGGGGCTTCTTTGCACATCAGGTCAATACTGTCTTGGTCGCCAATGTAGTCGGCGCCTTTGACGGTATCGTACGCGTGGCTGCGCCAATCGTCCTTCGGGTTAATGGCGGCATTCACGCCCCCTTGGGCGGCGCAACTGTGGCTGCGCAAGGGGTGAACTTTGGAAATCACGGCCACACTGAGGCCCGCGGTAATCCCTTCAAACGCCGCACGCAAACCAGCTAAACCGGCGCCAATAATCAGAATATCGTGTTGATGCATAATGAACGCTCTCTCTTGGGGCTCTTTATTGTTGAATAACCGTACTCTACCCAAAAAAACATGCACTGCCCATAGGGTTCATAAGAAAAATCAAAGGGGTGTTGCAAAAAACCGCCGCCACCTCCCATAACAGGAAGCGGCGGCGGTATGTTTGTGTGATGTTACGCCGCAGGCTGTAATCCCGCAGGGTAAACGCCCGTAAAGCAGCTGGTGCACAGGCCTGTAGCTCTCTTATCGGTGCCCAAGGCTTGGTACACCCCTTGAGGGGAGATAAAGCCCAAGCTATTGGCACCCATATGTTTGGCCATGCGCTGCACATCGCCAGCCATTTGGTGGGCGAGTAGCAGGCTTTGGTCGGCCAAGTCTACCCCGCTGTAGCAATTGAAGCGAATTTGCGGGAAAGACGCCCGAAAATGCACAGCCGTTGCCCCAGCGTCGCGTACCATCTGGACGAGCTCGGGCGAGGTATCGCCCCGCACCACGCTATCATCCACCAACACCACCCGTTTGCCACGAATGATGTCTTTGATGGGGGCTTGCTTCATGCGCACTTTATGTTTGCGCGCATCGGCGGTGGGCAACATAAAGGCACGGCCTTCATGCGTGCTGCGCACAATGCCTTCTTCTAGCTCTATATCGCTGGTGTTAGAAAAACCACCAGCAGCGTAGCGGCCACTGTTAAGAATAGGAATCACCACATCAGCCATCGCAGGGGTTTCTTGCCACAGCTGTCGCCCCAGCTCTTTGCGAATGCTCGCCACACTTTTGAGCTGGCCATTGGGAAGCTGCATCATGCTGTTGGGGCGGGCAAAATAAGCCCACTCAAAACTGCACATGTGGCGCGGTGTGGTAAGGCCGTGGTTCATGCGGTGGCTGGTGATGCCAGTGGCATCAATCACCACCAATTCGCCTGGTTCCACATCGCGCACAATATGGCCACCCACTTGGTGAATGGCTGCCGTTTCTGAGGCCATGAGGTAAGTGCCATCGTCCAACTGGCCAATCACCAGCGGGCGCACGCCGTAGGGGTCGCGCACGCCAATTAGGCTATGGTCAGTCAAAAACAGCAGGGCATAGGCACCTTGAATCCGCGAGAGCGCATCCAAAATACAATCCACCCAACTGGGGCTTTGTGGCATGGCGGCCATTTGGGCCAGCACCACTTCGCTGTCAGACGTCCCAAGGAACGATTGCCCTTGCCCCAACAGCTCTTGTTTCAGCCAACTGTCGTTGGTGAACTGGCCGTTGTGGGCCATGGCAATCCAGCCTAGCTTCATGTGCCGATAAAACGGCTGCACGTTGCTCAGGCGGTTGTCGCCCGCCGTTTGGTAACGGGTGTGGGCAATGCCGCTGGCACCATGCACGCGCTTATGCTCGCTATACACGCGGGCAGGGTCGCCAAACACGCTACGGGGCGTGCCGCCGCCGTGGCGGGTTTCAAAGCGCTCGCCGTTATACACCACAGCGCCGCTACCAGCACCGCCGCGGTGGGTGAGTTCGCCCAAACCATTGGCCACCAAATTGTTGGCATGGTTGGGGTGAGGGTAGGCATAAAATCCAAAGAGTCCACACATGGCAGTTCTCCGTGTTGAGAGGGAAGGGGAAGATGAGAAACGGTAACGATAGGACTGCCACCCCTATAGCATAGTTTGTGCTGAATACAAACAGATTGCGCAGCACGCCAGCCTGCGGTACACATAGCTTGTGTGTGCCTGAGTTATGGAGAACAACCATGTTGGCCCTCGTTTCATCTGACGTGATGCACGAAAGTGCCGTTCTTTTACCTTACGATGCCCATGGGCGGGTGTTGTTGCAATTTCGCGATGGCTTGGCCCCCTATGCCCCCTTGATGTTTGGCCCCTTTGGGGGTGGCCGAGAACCTGAAGACGATACGGCTTATGCCATTATCCGCCGCGAAATAGCCGAGGAGCTGGCGTTTGATGTGGAAAACTACAGCCTGCAGTATTTTGGGTTTGTCGATACCCCCCACCTTGGCATTGCCTACCGCCGCCATGTGTTTACCTTGCATCGGCCTTTCACCTCGCCTTATCGGGTGCTGGAAGGGGCGGGCGCGGCCTTTTTAACCAAAGATGACGTTTACGCTTTGGTGATGAAAGGAGTCTGTTCAACCTTTGTGCCCGACCTGATTGGCAAACTGCCCTAAAGCAAAAGCCCCCAATGGGGGCTTTTGTTGCGCCTAAGCGGTGGCAAACGCTACGATTTTAGCCATATCCAGCGGAATATCTACAAGCCCCTCCACCCCTGCCCGCGCACAGCCATTGCCAATGGGGGTGTGGCTAAGGGGGAGGGTAAAGGCTTCGGGCAGTAGGGTTTCAATCGGGCCAAGGGGGCTGGCATCGGCGGCAAAATGCTGCACATAAAGGCTGGTGCTGAAGCTATCAATCAGCACCGTAAAACGGCCATGGGCGGCGCACGATAAGGCAATGGCTTGGGGGGTAGAAAGGGTAAATACAGGAATATCCAGTGCCAGCTTCAGCCCTTCGGCAATGGCTTTGCCCACACGCTCGCCCGTAAAACTACCCGGCCCCGTGGTCAGCACAAGGCGTTGAATATTCTCGGGCGCCAAGTGGTGGGCAGCCAACAGCTCAACAATGGTGGGCATCAGCAAGTGGCTGGGGCGGGGGGTGTTCACTACACGGCTATCCGTCACCCCACTGGCCAACACAAGGCCAATGGTGGGGGCGGGCAGGGTGGTTTCTAACACAAGGGTGCACATGGAATTATTATAGGGCAATTGGCCGTAATAGCGCAAGATTGTTGTGTTTTTGCTGTTATTTGCAGCACCTGTCAGGAAAAAGTTTTTTGGCTTGTGTATGCTGCCATAGGGATATGAACGGCTCACACAGCGTGAGGGGCCGTTTACGGAGAGAGACGTAAAATGATAACGCTACTACAACCGAACCTGGGTGCGGGGCTGATTGAACTCGGCAACGCAGACCCCACGGTGAAACTGCTGCAAAAGCAAGTGGCCGCCCGCCATGCGGCGGTGGTTCCCACTGGCAGTTTTGTGGTAGGCGATAGTACCATTTCCGTCGACTCTCTGGTGCAAGCGGCGTTAGAGGCAAGCCCAGCTTATGGATTGTTTTCTAACCTGACTGCCAGCGAGGTGACCGACCATTATTCGGCTGCCGAACAGATCATGCGCCAGTACTATGGGCTTGAAAAACCAACAGTACCGGCAACTGCGGTCGATGCTTAGGTAAGCGTCGGCATAACCAAGAAAAAGGACTGTAGGTATGCAAATTCAACTCCCACAAAATTTAACCAGCGCACGCGATACGCTTGCCAAGGGTATGAACAAACAAACGGCTAAGCTGGAAGAAGCAGCGAAAGAGGTTCTCCGCGCCGCCGATAAAGCGCTTGAGCCTACCCCCAAAGCCAAGGCTGATGTGAACGCCAGCCAAGAAATGGCGCAAATTGCCAACATGAACAAAGAAGCCATGCTGAGTGCCAAAGAACCAGAACTGGCCAGCAGCATGGTGAAAATGGTAGAGGCCAAGCACGCTTACAAAGCTGCCGCCAAAGCCACCCAAGTGGTGAATGATGTTGAGCGCCAAACTATTGAAAGTGTGCGCAAAAACGTCTAACTTTCGTTAAAACCTTCGTACCATGAAGCGAAACGCCCTGCTGAGACAGGGCGTTTTTTTACGCACATGCGGCATGAGCAGCTTCACAAGTGGGGAACTACAGCATAAGATGCGGCATTGAGTGAACAAGAAAGCCCCCCACATGTCTGCCGCCGCTTTGGCCACCCCTGTTGCGCAACCCGCCCTTGACCCTGCTCTGCACAAAATGGCTTCTGCCTGCACAGGCGCTGCGCCAGTGGTGAAGGTGAGCCAAGGTGCTACAGGCCACACCACCGTGCAGGTGGTGCTGCCCGACCAACCTTTTTTGTACGATACCGTGTTGCTGCACTTGCAACGTCAAGGCCTGTACCCCCATGTGGCGCAGCACCCTGTGGTGGAGGTGAAGGGGCGCAAGCTGTCATGTATGTCTCTGGCTATCGACCGCCAGCCCGTGGCCAGCCACGCCGGTTTAGAAAAAATGCTCACCCACGCCCTGCACCAAGCCCAGCTGGCCGGGCGTGATTTTATGACCATGAAAAATAACATGGTCCAAGTGGCCGCCACCACGCCCGATGCCGCCACGCGCAGCTTTTTAGACTGGTTACTGGCCGACCATTTTATCTTTTTAGGCTATCGGCATTACGACGTGACCCACCCCACCAAAGGCGAACCCATGGTGCAAGCCAGCAAACAGGGTGCCTTGGGGGTGCTGGCTGAACGTGATTCTACCTTGGCTCAACCCACACCGTTCTCCAAAATCCCTGAAAATTTGCAGGTGTATTTGCAAGCCAAGGGGGCCCTCACCATTGCCAAAACCATGGAAAAATCAAACATCCACCGCGATGTGGATATGGACTATATTGGTGTGCGCACCCGCGATGCCCAAGGCCGTGTGGTGGGCGAACACCGCTTTATTGGCTTGCTCACCAGCAAGGCCTATACGGCACCTGTGCACAGCATTCCGTTGGTGGCCGAAAAATTGGCCGCGGTGCTCAGCAGCGTTGCCAAACATTATGCACCAAACAGCCACCATTATAAAGCCATGGCGGCCGTGCTCAGCATGTTCCCGCGTGATGAGTTGCTCACCATCAGTCCCGCCGATTTGGAGCGTATGGCCTACGGTATTGTCGATGCCCAAGAGCGTAGCTTGGTACGCACCTTTGTGCGCTACACCCCTGCCGAAAACCGCGCCTATGTGCAAGTGCACTTGCCGCTAGAGCGCATGAACAGCGGCTTGCGCCTCAAAATCCAAGATATTTTAATGGAAGCGTTTGAAGCCGAAAGCCTCGACTTCCACGTGCAAATGGGCGAAGGCACGTTGGCCCACCTGCGCTTTACCTTGCGCACCACGGCACAATCGCCGCGCAACGTGGCAGAAGATGCCCTTGCCGCGCGTATTTTGGCCGCCGCCACAGGCTGGTTAGACGATGTGCGCACCGCCATTGTCAGCCGCGCTGGGGCCGAGCAAGGGGTGCTGTTGTTCAACCGCTATCAAGCCATGTTTACCCCCAGTTATCAGGAACACACCGTGCCCACCTTGGCTGCGCAAGATATGCTGCAATTGGAAGCCATTGGTGCCCAAGCAGCACCCACGGTGCGCTTCACCTTCCGCAATCGCGAGGCTGATGGTGCCCCCCGTTTGCGCGTGTTTGCGCCCACCAATCCCGTGGCCCTGTCGCACCTCATGCCCTTGTTTACCAACATGGGCCTGCTGGTGGTGGCCGAGCAAACGTATCCGCTGCACGATGCTGCGCAACGCAACATTTGGCTGCAAGACTTTGAATTGGCGCCCCATGCGGCACTGGATTGCACCCGCGCTGATACGTTGGTAGAGACCCTCACCGCCACATGGGAAGGCCGCTTAGAGAACGACCGTTTGGCCGCCTTGGTGCTGAGTGCGGGGCTCGATATGGCCGCCCTCACCACCTTGCGCCTGTTGGCCGCCACCGTACGCCAAATGGATAGACGCTTGGCGAAAGACGATGTGCATGGCGCACTATTACAGCACCCTGCCTTGGTCACGGCTTTGATGCAGTTGTTTACCGCTCAGTTCGACCCCAGTTTGGGTGCCGCCACTAGCGCCACCCGCACCGCCAAAATGGCCACCGCCGATGCGGCCTTTGTGGAAGGCATGAAGAACGTGACGGTGTTGGAAGACGACCGTATTCTGCGCAAAGTCCACGCCCTGCTGCACGCCAGCGTGCGCACCAACGCTTGGCAGCGGGCCGATGCCACAGCCCCCTTGGCCATCAAGTTCGATAGCAGCCAAATTCCTAACCTGCCCAAACCCGTGCCCTTCCGCGAAATTTTTGTGTATCATGCCGCTTTCGAAGGTTGCCACCTGCGTGGTGGCCCCATTGCCCGTGGCGGCCTGCGCTGGAGCGAGCGCCCCGCCGATTACCGCACCGAAGTGCTGGGCCTCATGAAAGCGCAAATCACCAAAAACACCATTATTGTGCCTGTAGGGGCAAAGGGTGGGTTTGTGGTGCGCGACCTGCCCAAAGGCGACCGCAAAACCGTGATGCTGGCCGTGGAAAACACCTACCGTATTTTCGTCACCACCATGCTGAGCTTGGCCGATAATATGGTGGCAGGCAACGTGGTGCCGCCCGTGCATGTGGTGCGTCACGATGCCGATGATGCCTATTTTGTGGTGGCGGCCGATAAAGGCACGGCAACGTTTAGCAACACCGCCAATGATATTTCGCTGAATGCCCAGTTCTGGGGCGATAAAATGAAAGGCTTTTGGTTGGGCGATGCCTTTGCCAGCGGTGGCAGCCAAGGCTACGACCACAAAGGTATGGGCATTACCAGCCGCGGCGCGTGGGAGAGTGTGAAGCACCACTTCCGCGCCATGGGCAAAGACCCCAGCAAGGAAACATTTACCTGTGTGGGCATTGGCGATATGAGTGGCGATGTATTTGGCAACGGCTTACTCCGTAGCCCCCACACCCAATTGCTGGCAGCCTTTAACCACCAGCATATTTTTGTCGACCCGAACCCTGATTGTAAAGCCAGTTTTGCAGAACGTCAGCGGTTGTTTACCACGCCCCTGACCACGTGGGCCGATTATAATGTGAAGTTGCTCTCCAAAGGCGGAAAAATTTATGAGCGCAAAGCCAAAAGTGTGCAATTGACGCAAGAAATTCGCGCCCGTTTTGGCATTGAGGCGGAAAGCCTGACCCCCGATGAACTCATTCGCGCCCTCTTGATGGCCGAGGTGGATTTGCTGTGGAATGGTGGCATTGGTACTTACATTAAAGCGAGCTTCGAAACCCACGCCGACGCTGCCGATAAAGCGAATGACGAGCTGCGGGTAGATGCCAGCCAAGTACGCGCCAAAGTGATTGCTGAAGGCGGTAATCTTGGCATCACCCAGCCCGCCCGCATTGAACTGGCGCGGCAAGGCGTGCGTTTGAATACCGACTTTATTGACAACGCGGGTGGGGTGCATACCTCTGACCGCGAGGTGAACATTAAAATTCTGCTGAAACTGGCGGAAGAAAAAGGCAAACTTAAGCCCGCCGCCCGCAATAAGTTGCTGGCCAGCATGACCGATGCCATTGCCAACCAAGTGTTGGACGAAAACCGCTTGCAGGCCGATGCCATTGCCATTGAGGAAAACAAAGGTGCCGCCAACCTGCACGGCTGCTGGCAACTGCAACACGCGTTGGTGGCCAAAGGGGTACTCGATGCGCCGCTGGAGTTTTTGCCAACTGTGGCAGAAGTGCAACGGCGTCAAGCCGCAGGGGAAGGGTACACCCGCCCCGAGCTGGCGGTGTTGCTGAGCTATGCCAAGGCCGATGTGTATGCTGATTTATTAAGCAGCACAGTCCCCGCCGAGCCTGCATTGGAGCCGTTTTTGGTCAGCTATTTTCCTGAACAACTTCAACAGTTTGCGCCCTTAATGCCGATTCACGCCCTGAAAGATGCATTGGTGGCCACCCAGCTCACCAACCAAGTGGTGAATCGCATGGGGCCGTGCTTTATCAATAACTTGCGCGCCGATTTGGGTGCCAGCACCGCCACCATTGTCATGGCCTTCCACATTGCCCTGCACCTGAC
>JBAQUW010000213.1:0-4140 GCA_049297755.1 Alphaproteobacteria bacterium | reverse complement strand
CTGCTGACCTATGCCATTCCGCGCCGCGATACCAAGCCGATTGCCAAGGAACTGTTGAAAAAGTTTACCACCCTCAGCCGCATTTTGGGCGCCAAGCCCGCCGATTTACAAGAGGTTGACGGCATTGGCGCAGGGGTGGTGACCTACTTGAAAATGCTCGAAGCCATCATCATTCGGGCCCGTGGCGAAACCGTGCGCGAACGCCCCGCCTTTGAAAACCGTTTGGAATTGTTGGATTATTTGCACGCCAAATTGGGCAATTTGCCGCACGAGGAATTTCATGTGATTTATTTAGACGCCAAACACCATGTGCTGGCCGATGAATGTTTGGCCACGGGCACCATCAACGCCAGTGCCGTGTATCCGCGTGAGGTGGTGAAGGCCGCACTGGCCAAAGGCGCCGTGGGGCTGATTTTAGCCCACAACCACCCCAGCGGCACCCCCACGCCAAGTAGCGCCGATGAAGAACTGACCCGCCACTTACAAATGGCGTTGGAAGCCATTGGCATTAGCATTTACGACCATGTGATTATTGGTGACGGACGGCACTTTTCCTTCCGCGATGGTGGAAAATTGTAATTGCATTTCTGCGTATTTACTTTATACAAGTATCATAACCCCTTAGCTGATAAGGAGAAACACCATGACCACGTTTAGTGTTTACACCCTCGACTTTGGCGTGCCCACGTTTTTTACCGACCTTGAAGCCGTCGCCCTCAGTTGGGATGATGCCGTTGCCAAAGCTGAAGCTTTACGCAAGGAATATCCTAGCGACCCCATTGGCCCCATTATGGTGAATGACCAGACTGGCGAAAACTTTAAATTCAACAAACAAGGCGTGTTTGGAGCAGCTGACCAAGTGTATGTGCAGGCCAAAGCCCAACTCCCCTTGCTGTAATAAGCAGGCCACCGCAAGGTGGCCTGTTTTGCGTGCGTTGTGCCAAAAAAACAGGTACACTTGCGGCCATGCTGTCTTGTGTTGTCACCCTGTTTATTCGCGCCTATGTGCTGCTGTTGCGTGGCACGTGCAAGGTGAGCATTACAGGCTTAGAACACCCCACCCACTTTTGGCAAAAAGGCCAGCCCGTGGTGCTGGCCATGTGGCATGGGCGGGTGTTTGCCATGCCGTTTGTGTTGCCAGCACCGCTGCCCACCAAAGCACTGATTTCTCTGCACAAAGATGGCCGCCTGATGGCCGCCATTGCAGGCAGTTTTGGCGTGGGTGCCATTGATGGTTCCAGCAAACGCGGCGGCGCCAAAGCATTGCGCGAAATGGCGCAGGCGCTGCAAAACGGCACCAATGTGTCTATTACGCCCGACGCCCCACCCACCCCCGTTTACACCTGCGCCCAAGGGGTGGCAGAAGTGGCGCGGCTGGGCCATGCCCCCATTATCCCCATCGCATTCAGCACCACCTGTGGCGTGCAGTTGCGCGTGCGCGACCGCTTTGTGGTACCGCTGCCCTTTGGGCATATCCGCATTGTGTGCGGGCAGGCGCTGAGCCTTTCTGGCAAAGATTCCAAAGCCCTGCTGGCACAGACGCAAGCCAGTTTGCACCTGCTCACCCAAGCGACAGACGCCACCTGCGGCCATGCGGAGTGGAGTGTGTAAATGAGTATTTTTCTGTACCGCCTGCTGTGGTTGTGCCTCTCGCCCTTACTGGCCGCGGCGTTTGCATGGCGGCTGTATAAGGGGAAGGAACACCCCACCCGCTGGCGCGAACGCTTAGGCCACGCCAGCCTGCCCCGCCCCACAGGCAAACTGGTGTGGTTGCATGGTGCCAGCGTGGGAGAAACCTTAAGCCTGCTGCCACTCATTGCCGAACTGCGCCACCAGCAACCTCAGCTGAACATTCTCCTCACCAGCGGCACCCGCACCAGCGCCGATTTAGCGGCCAAACGCCTGCCCGCAGGCGTGCTGCACCAGTTTGTACCGCTCGATTTTTGGCCGTGTGTAAAACTGTTTATGCGCCATTGGCACCCCACAGTAAGCGTATTTGCTGAGAGTGAATTCTGGCCAGAACTCCTCACCCAAGCGCCGCAGCCCGTGTTGGTAAATGGCCGCATTTCCGACCGTTCTTACCCACGTTATCAGCGCCATGCATGGCTATACCGCCCTGTGTTGGCACGGTTTTCTACCTGCTTGGCACAACGGGAAGAAGATGCCACCCGCCTGAAATCTCTGGGCGCTCACAATGTCATAGTTGGTGGCAATTTGAAGTTTGATGCCCCTGCGCTCACGGCTGATGACAAAGAATTAAAAGCCCTGCAAAAACGCATTGGCACCCGCCCCGTGCTGCTGGCCGCCAGCACCCATGCGGGGGAGGAAGTGATGGTGCAAAACCTGCACCAAAAGCTGACCAAAACCACACCCCATTTGCTCACCATTATGGTGCCGCGCCACCCTGCGCGGGGGGCGGAATTGGCCGCACAGTTTGGCTGGCCAGCACGCAGCAAAAACGAAACGATTCAAAAAGATACAGCCATATATTTAGCCGATACATTAGGAGAAATGGGGCTGTGGTATCGCGTGGCCACCGTCACCCTCATAGGCGGCAGTTTGGTGCCCCATGGCGGGCATAACCCATTGGAGCCATTGCGCCTAAATGGTGTGACCATTTGCGGCCCGCACATGTTTAATTTTGCAGATATGCTGGCCATTCTTCCACCTACCATTTTGCCCGTTGCCAAAGGGCTGGACGACCTGCCCAAACTGCTGCACACTTACCTGAACAACCCCAAAAAACGAGATGCCATGCGCACACACATTGCCACCTTTATGCCCACCCTTACGGGCGCCACCACCCAAGCCGCCAAGGTGGTTTTGGCCAACGTGTTGAATAGCATCAAGGAGCATCACTAATGCCGCACTTTTGGAGCCACCGCACGCTCATCAGTTACCTGCTCTGGCCGCTGAGTGTGGTGTATATGGCCCTGCGGTTTTTGCACCGCCGTGTGCGGTTGGCCACCCAATATTGGCCAGCCGTGCCCGTTATTTCGGTGGGCAACATCACCGTCGGCGGTGGGGGTAAAACGCCGGTGGTGGCGTGGCTGGCCCGCCATTTTTCCGAGAAAAAATTGCCCGTAGCCATTGTGTTGCGCGGCTATGGCGGCGCGATGCGTGACCCCTACCAATTGCGCGGCGATGAAACAGCCGCAACTGTGGGTGATGAAGCCCTGATGCTGTGGCGGCAATTGCACCCCTTACCCGTGAGCATTTGGGTAGGCCGCAACCGCACAGCCGTGGTGAAGCGGGCGGAGCAAGCAGGTGCAGAACTGATTATTTTAGATGATGGTTTCCAACGCGATGATATTGCCCGTGCGGTCGATATCGTGTGCATTGATGGCGGCACCAGCACCACGTTTGGCAATGGCTTTTGCTTGCCAGCGGGGCCGTTACGCGAGCCTATCAGCGCCCTGAAACGCGCCAACTTTGCCCTGTTATTCAACGCCCCTGCTGGCAACAACACCTGGCTGCGGGTGCCCGCTTACCGCTTGCGCACGCATGTGGAGACTGCGGCGCTCAAACCTTTTCTGCGCCAAAAAGTGGTGGCCTTTGCTGGCATTGCCCGCCCCAGCAAGTTTTTTGCCAGCCTCGCCGCCGCAGGTGTTGAATTGGCCGAAGCCGTAAGCTACCCCGACCACCACGTTTATACCTTGCAGGAATTGGCGGAACTGAACGCCATGAGCCACCACCACAACGCCCCCTTGGTGACCACCGAAAAAGACGCCGCGCGCCTGCCCACTTCTCAACTTGGGGGCTTTGCCACCGCCTTACCCCTGACCATTGATGGTGATGATATGGACAATGTATTGGCGGAGATTGAGGAATTTTTGAGGTAATCATTGCTAATCAGTCATTGCGAGCCCCTGGCCTCCGCTGGGGTAAACTCCGCGCGGCAATCTAACCCCCTATGGCATACCAACGTTGCTCAGATTGCTTCGCTTAGGCTCGCAATAACTGCGTTATTCCAAACTTCCCATCCAAGCGGCCAAGGGTGCATAAAACTGCAAGGCATTGTGCCGCCCAGCCATCAGGCCAATGTGGCCGGTATTGACGCTGATATCGGCCACGTTTGGCAGTTGCGCCAGCAGCGGCGCCATGCTGGCGGGCGGCACCAAGGTATCCTTCTGCGCCACC
>JBAQUW010000212.1:0-2554 GCA_049297755.1 Alphaproteobacteria bacterium | reverse complement strand
CATCGGGCCCGATTTTTGGCCAATATGATTCTACAACTGGATATCTTCAGGCCCCTGCTGGTGGGAAAATCCAAATTTGGACCGATGCTACAAGTGCCATTGTGACCTTTGCGGATGACGGCAGCTTTACGGCCACCGGCACGGCCTATAAGCCGGGTGGGGGCACATGGACAGCAACATCGGATGCCCGCTTAAAAACCGTGGATAGCCCGTATCAGCATGGGTTGCGTGAAATTACAGCCCTTCGTCCTGTAAATTTCCATTACCGCAAAGGGAATATCAGGAATGAACCAAGTGACCGTGCGTTTGTAGGGCTGGTTGCGCAGGAGGTGCAAAAAGTAATGCCTGAAGCTGTTAAATTACGGGGAGATGGCTATTTAGATTTGGATGCTACGCCGATAAGCTACGCCGTTATTAATGCCATTCAAGAACTCAAAGCCGACAACGATAACTTGCGCGCTGAATTGAATGCCTTGAAGAAAGCAATTGCCAAATGAGCCTGCTGCGCCTGCCCCTGTTGGTGGTTGCCCTGATGGGGTTGGCCGGCAATGCCTTTGCCGATTGTACGGGCCCCGCTGGCCGAGCCGGGGACATGGGCTATGCCGACAACTTCGGTACGATGGTTTTCTGTAACGGGAGTGACTGGGTCAGCATGGCCGGAGGCGTGAGTGTCACCGTGGGCGGCACCACGGGCGCCACCACGATGGATGAGCTGACCGATGCCACTATCACCACGCCTGCCAGCGGCCAGTACCTGACGTACAGCGGGGGTGGCCAGTGGGTGAACACGGCTTCGCCGTTGGGCACCATCACCGACACCAAATGGTGCGTGGGCAACAGCAGCGGCCAAGTGGTGTGCAACACCGATGCGCCGATTACCGTGGAATCTGACCCCCAAGTGGGCACGCTCACCAACACGAAGTGGTGCACCACCGATGGCACGGCCATCAACTGCGCCACCGATGCCCCAGTGACCACCGAGGTTGACCCCCAGCTGGATACGCTGACCGCCAACCTGTTCTGCCAGGTGAATGCGGGAGGTACGGCGCTGGTATGTGCCAACACCGCCGCCACGCAACGGACAGCCTTGGGCCTCGGCACCATGGCCCTACAAAACGCCAATGCCGTGGCCATTTCGGGCGGGAGCATTTCGGGGCTGACCAGCCTGAGCGTGGCAGGGATTGTGACGGCGACGTACTTTGAGGGCGATGGCAGCCGCCTGACGGGGATTGCTCCTGCTGCCACGGCCGCATCCTCCACGGGGGCCATCCAGTTTAACGTGGCCAATGCCTTCGCGGGCGATGGGGCGAATTTGTTCTGGGATGATGCGAATAACCGTTTGGGGATTGGGACGGCCACGCCGATTGCAGCCTTGGATGTGAATGGAAATATATTTGCGCCAGGTGGCTTTGTGAGTGCCACGTACTACTTCAATGCTCTTGCTGGTGGATTGACCAACAGTGACGTCATTCGGGTGAACAATGTATCCTTGGTCAAGCGGGGTACTTCGGACATTCAGTATGGCAACAACAGTTACTGGCAAACGCACAGTTTTTACACCAATGGCTCTGAGCGGTTTCGTATCAATAACTCTGGCAACATCGGTATCTCCACCACAAACCCCAACGCCACGTTGGACGTGAACGGCCTGATCAGCGCCACGGGCATCAGCGTCACGGGAATTGTGACGGCGACCTATTTTGAAGGCGATGGCAGCCGGCTCATCAACCTGCCTGCCGGCGCCGACAACATGGGCAACCACACCGCCACGCGGGATGTGCTGATGGGCGCGTACAATATTTCCGGCACGGGGTACGTGAGCGCCACGGCGTTTTACAGCGGCGATGGCGCTGCGTATTTCTACAACAACTTCATCATCCCCAGCTTGGTGTTCGATACCGATGACTACCTGCGCTACACGCGGGCCACGAACATGTTGGATGTGATGATTGGCGGTACCAGCTATGCCCGCGTTACCAGCGGGGGGATTAGCACCACCACGCTGTATGCCGATGTGGTGTCGGCCAGCACTATCAACATCCGCTACACCAGCGCCACGCAGGGGTACATCGGGGCGTTGACGGGCAGCACCGCCGCTGTGGGCGGGCTAACCGTAACGGGCGCCAGCAGCCAAGCCAACGTGTCGGTGACGAACCTCATTCAACTGAGCAATTCGGCGCAAAGCTGTTCAACGGGCGTCTCGGGCACCTTGCGGTACAGCCCCACCAGTTCCACCGTGGAATACTGCAACAGCACGGCGTGGGTGAGCATGGGGCCGAGCGATACGACGCCGGTGAGCTTTTATGTGCACAAAAATGGAACGGACCAGACGGGGTTATCTGGATGGACGAAACTGACATTCAGCACTGAGGACTACGATACAAACAACAATTTTGCGAGCAACAGGTTTACTGCGACAGTGCCAGGCAAGTACCTTTTGAGAGCATCTTCATATTGCAGTGGCGGTGGGACTCAATGCGAAATAGGAATATATAAAAACGGCGTGCGCGTCGCAGGGGGCTTTTCGTATCAAGCTTATGGAGCACCTCAAGTA
>JBAQUW010000211.1:0-1967 GCA_049297755.1 Alphaproteobacteria bacterium | reverse complement strand
GCCCAGAAATATCGCGTTGCTTGTACGCGATATTTCTGGGCTTAGCTATACCTTACCCCCGCTCGTTCACATACACCCCAGGCGCCGCGCATAGCGGCTTATGCTTGGCATCGCCCATGGTTTTGGGGGCGGTAACTTCCTTACCTGCGCGCGCTTTCATCCACGCCGCCCAGTGGGGCCACCAGCTGTCGGGCAATTTTTCTTGTTTGCTGAACCACGCTTGCGCGTCTTTTTCCGTCACCTTGCCCGTCCAATAGGCGCGCTTCACGGGCTTGCCCGCAGGGGTGCTGGGGCAAGCTACACCCGCCACGTGGCCAGTGTTGTTCAGCGTAAAGGTTTTGTCGGCGCTCGCCATGGTGGCCAAGGGGGCATAGCAGCTGGCCCATGGGGTAATGTGGTCTTGCTGGCCGCATAGCATGTAAATAGGGATATCAATGGCCGATAAATCCACCTTCTCGCCCAACAAGGTCAGTTTATCCTTTTTGGCAAGATTGTTCTCTAAGTACATGTTCCGTAAATAATAACTGTGCATGGCAGCAGGCATACGGGTGGAGTCGTCGTTCCAATACAAAATATCGAACGGCATGGGCGTTTTGCCATAAAGGTAGTTGTTAATCACAAAGCCCCAAATCAAATCGTTGGCGCGGAGCAACGCAAAGCTGCTGGCCATATCGCGGCCATCAAGGTAGCCTTGCGCCTGCATTTTTTTCTCCAGCAGCGCCACTTGCTCCTCATCAATAAAAATATCAATTTCGCCCGCGTTGGTGAAGTCCATCAGGGTGGTCAGGAAAGTCGCATTGGCAATGCGTTTGTCGTTTTTCTTCTTCATCACCGCCAAGGTAGCACCCAGCAACGTGCCACCAATGCAATAACCCACAGCGTTTAAATCCTTCGCGCCCGTAATGGCCAGCGTGTGCTCCACCGCGGCCAACATGCCGTCTTGCATATAATCTTCAAAGCTCACGTCGCGGTAACTTGCGTCGGGGTTTTTCCAGCTGATCATAAACACCTGAAACCCTTGCTCCACCGCAAATTTCACCAAGCTGTTGCTGGGTTGCAGGTCGAGAATATAAAAGCGGTTAATCCACGGCGGGCTAATCAGCAGCGGGCGCTCATGCACTTTGGCGGTGGTGGGGGTGTATTGAATCAGCTCTATCAAACGGTTGCGAAACACCACCTCGCCTTTGGTCACGCCCAAATTTTTGCCCACTTCAAACGCGGCATAATCGGTCATGGAAACCCGCCCCGTCTTCATATCATTCAACAAGTTGGTCAGCCCATCCATCAAACTTTGGCCGTTGCTGTTTATGGCGGCCTGCAACACGTCGGGGTTGGTAAGGGGGAAGTTGGTGGGGCTCATCGCATCCACAAACTGGCGGGTGTAAAACGCCACTTTTTTCTTGGCTTCGGGGCTCATGTCTTTGGTGTCGTGCACCATGTCCATCAACCACTTGCTCACCAGCAGGTAACTTTGTTTAATAAAATCAAACATCATCATATTCTGCCAGCTTTCGGCGTTAAAGCGGCGGTCATCCTTCTCAGGCATGGCAATGGGGGCCACGTCCGTTTTGCCCATGGCGCGTTCGGCCATGCTGGCCCACAGGGCCAAATTGGCTTGGTACAGGTCAAATTGCATCTGCATCAGCTTCTGCGGGTCTTTCATCATGCTGGCACCAAATTCCGCAAAGCCGCGCAAAATGGGCTGCAAGCCTTCCATGGTATTTTGGGCTTTTTGGCCATCGGCCGCTTTTTGCGCCTGCTGCATAAACTGCTCCAACATCTGTTGAGTTTGTTGGCCAATGGCCGTAAAGTCCATAGTCGGAGTGTGGTTTTGCATGCTGCTTTTTCTTTTTGTTGGAATAGTTGCGTAATTCTTGGCATGATGCTACCCAAGCCGCACAAAAACCGCAAGGCACAAGAAGGACTCTCATGAAAATTTCTTCCCCCCACCGCCCCCTCAACGTCGC
>JBAQUW010000210.1:0-5196 GCA_049297755.1 Alphaproteobacteria bacterium | reverse complement strand
TTGAAAAGAACGAAAAAACGTGGGAAGCCAAGCACCCTATGCCTTTGCACGTGGTGGCGTTTATGGTGGGGTTGGCCAATATTGCCCTATTTTTAGCCCCACAGCCTTTGGTGCAGGCGGCACGGGTGGCTGCAGCAGCTTTGTTCTAAAAAATGGCGCGTTTAGACGTTTCACTTATTTCTGCCCCCTCTGACTTCATTTATTTGGATGAAACAGGCAGTACAATGGAAGATTGTGCTGCTTTGGCGAAAGCGGGAAAGCCGCACTTAACCACGGTTTTTGCCGAATCAATGCGTGCGGGGCGGGGTCGGCGCGGCAAAACGTGGATTCATGTGCCAGAATGCAACTTGGCTTTCACTGTATTAATTCGGCTCCAAATCGGCTCGCACTTGTCGTTGCTTGGTGCTTTGGCGGTACAACGTGTACTTAAAAAGTATGTTAAGTGTATGATTAAATGGCCAAATGATGTGTTGGTGCCGCACCCGCAAAAACTGAATACATATTTGAAGATTTGTGGGATTTTAAGTGAAAAAATCGGCTTTTCTCGGTATTTTTCGGCATCTGTGCCACAAAAAGAGGCAGAAAGTGCCTATTTATTAGGCGTAGGCATCAACCTGCTCACCCCGCCTGCCGAGGTGCTTAAAAATGTGGCAGATGACTTTCCCGGCACTTGGGTGGAGATGGTGCAAACGGCGGGAGCGGAAAAATTGTCGCGCGAAAAAGTGCTGACGGAGATTTTGGCCGAGTTGAAAATATGCTGTGAAATTTACGCCCAAAAAGGGTGGCCCGCGTTTGCCGAGGAGTACGCGCGCGAGTGCCTGACCTTTGGCAAAGCGGTGACGTGGAAAGGTGAGGGTGGTGCCGCAGATGTGCAAGGTGTGGCTGAGCGTATGACGGCCGATGGTGCTTTGGTATTGCGGTTGGCCGATGGCTCTGAACACGTCATTCACGCGGGCGAAATTGTGGCGCAGGGGCGTGCGATGCCAGCGCCTTTGTTGGTGCTGAACCCTGAGGCGGCAAGTGAGGCTGACGTTGCCACTTACCAGCGGCGGGTGGCGGCACGGGCGGTGGTGTTCGATGCTGATAACCGCGTGGCTCTGTTGCATGTGGCCAAGCATGGCTATTACAAATTACCGGGTGGCGGGGTGGAGGCGGGGGAGGATGTGCCCACTGCGTTGGCGCGGGAGTGTGTGGAGGAAACGGGCTGTGCTGTGCAGGTAGGTGCCGCAGTAGGCACGGTGGTGGAGTATCGGAAAATTTTTGCGCTGCATCAAACCTCGCACGCGTTTATGGCGCAGGTGGTGGGCGAGAAGGGGGCGGTGGCATTTACTGAATATGAGCGCGATAATGGCTTTGAACTGCTGTGGGTGCCGTTGCCCGAAGCGGCGCATTTGCTGGCCACCTGTGCACCCGATAATATGGAAGGCCGCGCCTACATTGTGCCGCGGGATAAGGCTATTCTGGCGGCAGCCATGAACCTATTGGCAACTGAAAAATAAGCTGTGCTGGGGCGTTAAATTTGGTAAGCTTATGGTGTAAAAGGAGTTTCTCCATGAAGCAGATTGTGACGATTGTATTGGCAGTATTGGCCAGCGTATTGAGCGTTAAGTTTTTGTTGCCGCAGGGTGGGGAAGCCGCTGTCGCTAAAGAAACCGCCTACGAGCGGGTGATGCGCACGGGGGTGTTGCGGTGTGGGTATGGGTTGTGGCCGCATGCTATGGAGCGCGATGTCAATACGGGGAAAATGTCAGGTATTATTGTGGAGATTACCGAAGCGTTAGCGGCCTCTCTCAATTTAAAAGTGGAGTGGGCGAGCGAGGTCGATTGGGGGCAAATTCCTACAGCGTTGGATACCCAAAAAATAGATATGCATTGTGCTGGCTTATGGGCAGACCCTGGTAAAGCCAGAGGTATGGCGTTTAGTGACCCCATCTTTTTCTCGAAAGTATCGGCCATTGCACGGGCTGATGATACGCGTTTTGATAACAATATGGCGGCCATGAATAAACCAGAGATTAAAACGCCATTTGGTGATGGTGAGATTAATTTGGAAATTGCCATGCATGATATTCCGCTGGCCACACGCGTGCCAAAAGCAAGCGTGAATGGCGACCAAGGCTTATTGCAAGATGTGGCTTTTGGGCGGGCTGATGTGACGTTTAGCAACAGTTCTGAAGTGATGGTATTTAATGCGAATAACCCAGATAAACAGCTTAAAGTTGTGCCATTACCAAAGCCTGTACGTTTGTTTGCTAATACTTATGGTTTAGGGAAAGATGAACACACGCTGCGCAATATGTTGAACGTGGCTTTGCATGTGTTGCAGGAAAATGGCCAGCTCGACAAGATATTAGCTAAATACAAAGGTAAGGGGGCTGAGCTGTTTACCCCTGTGCAACGGCGTTATAGCGAGGAGTAAGATGAAACAGATTTTCACCATTGTGTTAGCCGTGCTGGCCAGTGTGTTGAGCGTGAAGTTTTTGCTGCCGCAAGGTGGGGAAGCCGCTGCGGCTAAGGAAACCGCTTACGAGCGGGTGATGCGCACGGAGGTGCTGCGGTGTGGGTATGCGATTTGGAGCCCGAACCTTTACTATGCTGATGCTAACGATAAAAAAAGCCTGACCGGTTATAGTTTTGATGTAATGAATGCGGTGGGGAAAACGCTCGGACTAAAAGTAGAGTGGGCAGAAGAAACGGGCTGGGGCGTGGCAGAGCAAGGCCTGAATAGTGGGCGCTACGATGTTGTTTGTAATGATGTGTGTTTGCAGCCAAGCCGTACCAAAGCGGCATCATTTTCTCACCCGTTTGTGTTGAATAACACGTATTTTTTTGTGCGGCGTGATTTAGCTGGTCCACGTGACGATTTTGCATGGCTCAACGCGCCAGATAAAACAGGGGTGGTTTTGCGCAATACCATTTTGGAAGATTTTACTTCGCTGCAACTCCCACTAGCCAAGCAGATGGATGCTTCGGAGCTTTCTGCCGATATGGATATTTTAATGGGAGTTGCTTATAAAAAAGCTGATTTTGGTTTGAGTAATTTGCCTGCGCTGGAGAAGTTTATGCAGGCTAATCCAAACATGGTGGATGTGATTGCCAAGCCTGCTGGGCGTTGCCAAAGTGGATTTATGTTGCCGCCTGAAGATCCGCAGTTGAAACACATGATTGATAGTGCCTTATTATATTTAAACGAGGCTGGAAAAATTGAGGACATGATTGCTAAATATATGCCGATGAATAAACAAAATTGGACTGTGCCAAACACTTTAGGCAAAGAATAAATTATGAAAAACATTGTCATTACCGTCGCCATCGCCTTAGTTGCCAGCTTTGTAGGGGTGAAAGTATTTGCGCCCACGGGTAGTAATTCTGCTGCTGCCAAAGAAACCGCCTACGAGCGGGTGATGCGCACGGGCGTGCTGCGGTGTGGGTATAATTATTGGGACCCTGGTGTGGTGAAAAATGCCGATGGCAGCTTAGGTGGGTATGCGGTGGATGTGGCCCGCGAAATTGCCAAAGTGGGTGAGCTGAAGCTGGAGTGGGTCGGCCCCATTGAGTGGGGCAATATGGTGGCAGAATTGGCCAGCAACAAGGTGGATGCGTTTTGCGCGGGCACATGGCAAGCGGGCTTAAAAGCCAAACACGTTATTTTTAGTGAGCCGTTTAGCTATGAAGCGGTGGAAGCTTTTGTGCGGGTGGGTGATAATCGTTTTGTGGGCAACTTGGCAGCGCTGAATAGCCCTGAGGTGACGTTGGTGGTGGTGGATAATGACAATAGCGCGTTTATTGCCAAGGATACCTTCCCCAAAGCCAAAGTGGTGGCCTTGCCTGTGGGCATGAGCGATGCCGATATGTTGCAGTATGTGATAACGGGCAAGGCCGATGCCACGTTTGTGAGTTTGGGCTTGGCGCGCAGCTTTATGGCGGCGAACCCAAATGCGATTCAACCTGCCGCCAAAGGCCAGTATTTGCGCTTGTTTGGCAACACCATGGTGGTGAATGGGGGCGAGTTTCAGCTGAACCATTTTATGGAAACAAGCTTGGCGGAATTGGAAAACAGTGGGGTGATCAATCGCCTGATTGATGCGTATGCCGACAAACATATTTTTCTGAAAAAAGTTGCCGTGGCGCGTTAAGCTTTTTCGGCCACCACGCAAGCGGCGGCGGTGTCGTTTTCGTGCGTGAGGCTCAGGTGCAGGGTGATGCCCGCAAATGATTTTTGGGCTTTGGCAGAAAGTTGCACATACGGCTGGCCGCTGGGGTGCTTGGCAATGTGAATATCTTGGAACGAGAGTTTGCGCCCAATGCCGCAGCCCAATGCTTTGGCCACTGCCTCTTTTGCCGCCCAACGGCTTGCCAAGTACATATCGGTGGTAGAGGGTTTGCGTTCGGCGGGGGTGAGAATACGTTCCTCTAACTTTGCACCATACTTGGCGTGCGCGGCAGTAATGCGGGCCACGGTGCAAATATCCATGCCAATGCCCAGTATCATGCGCGGAGCCTTTCGACATCGTGCACGGCTTTCAGGCTGTGGAGTATGGCCATGACTTTTTCGAGATGGGTTTTGTTGCGTACTTCAATGCTGCAGGTCATGGCGTAGAGGTCGCCGCCGTGGGCTTCGCTGTTCATGCTGCTGATGTTGGCCTCGGTATTAAACAGAGCGGTGGTGACGCTGGAGAGGGCACCTGGGCGGTCGTATAACGTCATGCGCAGGCGGGCGGTATAGGTGTGTTCGGCTTGGTTGGCGTCGGTCCAACCCACATCTAAAAACCGGTCGGGTTGGTCGCCCAGGGCATCGAGGTTATGGCAGCCTTTGGCGTGAATGGTGACACCACGGCCGGTGGTGATGACGCCCACAATCTCCTCACCTGGCACGGGGTTACAGCACTTGGCCATGTGAATGGCCATGCCCGGCGTGAGACCGCCGATGCCAATGCGGTTGTCGTTGGTCGTTTTTTTGTCGGCACTTTTGTCAGCATCTTTGGGTTTTTTCTGGGTGCCTTCTTTGCGGGGGCGTTCCGATTTTTCTACCGCTGGAGTTGTAGGTGCAGGGTTAAGGATATCAAAAATTTGGCGCGGCACCATGTGGCCTTGGGCCAAGGCGGCAATCATAAAGTCGCTGTTTTCCAGCTTGAATTCTTGCGCCACGCGTTGCAGATCTTTCTCGGTGGGAATGGGGTGGCCATCGCGCCGTGC
>JBAQUW010000209.1:0-15494 GCA_049297755.1 Alphaproteobacteria bacterium | reverse complement strand
GAACAGCTATGGCTGCACACTGCTGTGCAGCCCGCGCATGGCAGGCAGAGCTTGGCTTTGCCAAGTCTCTGCCGAATGCAGCGTCTTCCCCTAATTTGTGCAACAAATTAGGGGATTAGCTATAGAGCTAGTGTTTGGCGGTGACGAGGTAATAAATATCGTCGGTGCCGCCTTGTTGGTATTCAATGCGCAATACGCCGCCGTTGGGGCTAGGCTCGGCATCGAGGCGTTGGTCGATATCGGCCGCCACGGTGTCTTTCACCTTGGTGAGCTTGAGCCAAATGGCGCAAATGCCGCCGCTGCATTCCACGGGGGGCACGCCGGGTACATCTTGGCGGCCTTCGGCAAAGCTATACACGCCTTCGTAAATGCGGCTTTTGTCCGAGAGCAAATCGGTGTACGGGCCTTTCCAACCCACCACGTCGTAATCATTTTTAATCAAATCCATAAAGCGGGTGGTGTATTCGCCAGTGGAGAGCAGATATTCCTGATACGCCTTTTTCAAATTATCCAACTCGGTCGAAAGCTGGGTAATTTGCGCTTCTTTAAACATGTTGGTGGCCGTATAGCCGCCCACAATAGAAAGTACGCCAAAAATGGCCAAGGCAATCCGCGCATCTAACCCGAACATCGCGCCTTGTTGGTTTTTGCTGCGGCCCAGCAAAGCATGGGCCTTGCAGTTAAGGGGGCGCCACAGCTGGCGCATCCCCTTAACAAACCCCGCGTCGCCTCTCTCCCGTTGGTCGCGCTGGCTCCGCGCCACCCCACACACAGCCCCGATTTTGGGATTGTTATTTTTTGTCATGCAGTTATGCCTCTTTTTTAATCTGGTATGTGAACGTTTACTTGAGCGTTTTCAGGTAGGCAATCAAGTCGGCGCGTTCTTCAGGTTTTTTTACGCCATTAAATTGCATTTTGTTGCCAGGAAGGTAAGTGCGGGGGTTTTCCAAATAGCCCATCAATGTGGCTTCGTCCCACACGCCGCCTTTGGCCTGCATGGCCGGGCTGTAGCTAAAGCCTGCCTTGGCGGCCACGGTGGCACCTACAATGCCAAACAGGTTGGGGCCCGTGCGGTTAGGTTCGCCATTGCCAAAGGTGTGGCAGGCTTTGCATTTGGCAGCAATTTTTGCGCCATTGGTGGCATTGGCGGCATAGGTGGCGTAATCAAACGCCGCAGCGGCAGGGGCCGCACCTGCCACGGCAGTGACGGGGTTGGCAGTTGCTTGGGCGGCAGCCACCACAATGTGTTCTTCGTGCCCTGCGGCATGGGCGGGCAGGGGCGTGCCGGTGAGAATCCATGTGCCAGCAAAGTACACAATCGCCAATAAATCGGCCACCACCACAGTGGTGTAAAACAGTTTGGTGGAAGGAGATGTGTGGGCTTTGCTCATGGGAGTTCTCTTTAATTGGTGGATATTGGCGGCATCATAGGCCTGCAAGGCAGGGGCGTCAACGGGGTGGCGCAGACTTTAAAAATTTGCTGCTGAAGTGGGTGGCATGGTTGCATCATTCGCGCTACAATGTCCACCATGCGGGTGCGTATAGCCTTTATGTGTTTGATTTTATGTGCGGCGTGTAGCCGCAGGCCCGATATTGGCTATGTCTCGGCCAATATGCCCGACCCTGATGAGGTGCAAGCCTACCAAGCCGCCTTTGATGAAGCGCAAAAAGAAGAAATCCCCGTTGAAGCCCAAGATTTGCCACTGAACGACATTGAACCCGCCGCTGGCCAAGCCCCCCAAACGGCCACCGGCCACTGGGCAGAAGGCGATGCAGGGTGGGAAGCAGGCGCTGGCGGGGCAAACGCCAGCCTAGCGGCCAGCGGCCTATGGGGCAAACCGCCCGCCAGCACGGGCATTGGGGTGACGCTGGCCGATGACGAGATGCGCAGCCGCCTGAACGACGCCCTTACCACCACGCCATTGAACGGCCAAGCGCGGTGGGAAAATCAAGGATTGGTCTACATCTTCCTGCCCAACTCGCCCGTGTACATGCCCCACCGCAGCGGGGGCCGCTGCCGCGATGGCGTGTTCACCGTGTATGGCGATGGCTTCACCAACCAAAAGGTGCGCGGATTATTTTGCCAAACGGGGCCAGCCGCTGACTGGCTTCTACTCGCCAGTGTGGTGGAGTAGGTTAGCCGCGTGAGTGTGCGAAGCGTTTAGCGATTGCAACATCTGCCTCATCAACCACACCGTCGCCATTTAAATCGGCAGCTAGTTCAGTGATTTCCTCGATGCCAGTTGCACGCGCTGTTAAATCAGCTTCGTCTGCAGCCAACTTGGCAGGTTGGGCGGGGCTTGGCTGGGCTTGCTCGGCCTCGTAAGCTGCAATCAGCCAGTTATGGTGCTGTATTTTGTAAGCTGTTGAATGATTATTAATTTCTTTATCTATAAACCGTTCAGCCTGTTGTAAGCCTGCGTTTGTTTTTGGGGTTTCTTTAAGATCGTGCTCATCAGCAAATGTGCGGAAGGCATCTTTTAAATGACACTCAGCTTGCCACAGCATGGTTACGGTTTGTGGGGTGTTATTTAGGGAATGTTCAATTCCTGCAACTACCCGTTGTAAGCCTGCAAAGGCATCTTGGTAATTTTTCAGGTTTATACCTTTAAGAACGCGCATGACTTTGTTGTGGCTTTGTACGTTGGCCATAACGCTTTCTGCTTGGCTAGTGAGGTGTGCACACATGGCCAGCAGGCGTGCGCGGTAGGCTTCTTGCATGGTGTCGTGGTAAGGAAATTCACTGTTTTCTAAAAAAACACTAGGGTTGGTTACATCGCTCACGGCTGATGCATGACGCTTAGCCCAAAACAGTGTACGCTCTTTGGCATTAGCAGGAATGCTTACTGTGGGCCGTGGGCTGCTGGCTACAGGCTCTGCCGCAGGCAAGGGGGGCTGTATTTGCGCTATTGCTTCGGCAGATTCTGCAGGCGTGCTTGCAAAAACTGTTGTGTCAGGAATGTCCGCTGCAATTGCTGCCGTTAAGCTGCGTGTGGCGGGTGCAACCTCTGTCTGTTGGGTGGGAGGGATAAGATCAAATGCTTGAAATTCTGCCAGCGCCTCTTTGGCCGCAGCATGCTCGCCTGCTTGGAGGGCTTTGATGAATTCATCGCTCCGCCCTTCTAGAGCAGTGGCGAGTGATGTGAGAGATTTTTTATCATCCCCATATTTCTCATAGCGTGGCAAAGCGCTATCCGCCAAAGTCTTTTGAATCAGCCCAACATGATTGTCTATAAATTGTTTATGCGTTGTAGCGAAGGCTTTAAAAGCCTTGGGCTCTAACTTCAATGCAAACTCAGTCATCATAAAAGCAGTGCTGGCTTTAAGGGCTTCCAGTTGTTTAGTTAACGGAGTGTCTGTCTCTTGATATTCATGCTCCAGCATAGCTTTAAGCTCTGCACCTTTTTCCTGCAGCGCTTCTTTAAAACCGTCGATGGTCAGCAGGGTGTCGAGAATGGGCATACCCGAGGCTTCGTCTTTGGCCAATTTTTCATGGATATCTAGAAAAAATAGGATGTCACCTTTGGTTGTCTCATTCAGCCCTGCCATATTCGCCTCAATCCGTGCATTCATGGTGTCTACCTCTTCTTTTTTGGCGAGTTCTTCATGGAAAGTGGCGATGGCGGTATTCAGCTGATTCAATGTCAGGCGGCCAATGCGATCGGGGGTGAGGCCTTTTTCCGCAGCTTGAGGGTGTTTCGCCACCAAGCCGCTTAACTCTGCGCGGGCGGTGGCATAGGCATTAACCCACGAGCTAGCCATGGCATGCAAAGTTCTCAGCTCTTGCGCTTTCAGGTTGGCGCTAAAATTTGCAATGCCATGGTCTCTGTGCCCTTCCCACGCCGCACGTTCATGCTCAGGCAATTGGGCAATGATGTTATTCATAGCTGCGGTAAAGTCTGCAATTGAGCCAGTAATTATCGCTTGTTTCTGCCGTTCACGCACTTGCGCAATAGTATTATCAACATGTGTTACAAAGCGATTTAGCTCAGTCTCAGCCGCTTGGGGCTGTTGTGCAGCAAGGCTGAATAGCGTTTGAAGTGTGTTTGTAATGCGTTGTTTGTCAGCGTCATCAAAAGGTAAGCTATTAACATTATTGATATATCCCTGAATCAAACCTTGCACACGCGCTACTTCTGCTGCGTGGTGCTGGTCTCTCGCAGCTTTATCTGCAGCTTCTTGTGCTGTGCGTTCTGCTGCGGCTTTGGCGGCGGCTTGGTGCGCTTTGTTGGCGGCAATTTTGTCTTTTTCAGCAGCAATGGCCTCGCGGTGGGGGGTTAAGTCTGTTTGGATTTTGGTTGTTTTGCCCTTAAGGCGTTCGGCTCTGGCCAGGCTGTCTTTGATGTATTTTTTTTGATTAAGCGTAGTTAGTTGTGCGGCAGCTTGGGCGGCGGCTTTACTCTGAACATCTATGTCTGTGCGCAAACGTGCAGCCGCGCCAAAGCGTTTGAATACCGGTCCAATAATCGGTAGTTCTTCGCGTTTAAGGCTGTCTTTGATTTTTTTGTCAGCCCATTGTTGTTGTAGGCGTGCTTTTTCAGCGTTGGCCTCGTCATAAGCTTGGGTGGCACGGGCATGCTTGTTCAGCAACGCGCCGTTAACCGCTTGGCATGCCTTGAACCATACGCCTTTGGTTTGCTGGCCTACCAGTGCTGCGCGGTGCAAGTGCAAAGCCGCCATGTTGGGTTTTTCGGGCGTTGGTGCAGGGGCGGGTGCAGGCGCCGCTGCCGCAGGTGCAGCCGCAGGCGCGGGGGCAACAGCAGCCACCGCTGGTGTAGGTGCGGGGGGGTGGCTTGGCGGGCGGCTGGCGCTGCAGCAAAACTTACCCGCATATCAGGCTGCTCAAAAGGGATGGTTGTTGTAAAACCTGAATTTCCAATGCTGGCGGTGGCCGCAGGCTGGCTGGTAGGTGTGGCTGTTGAGCGAGAAAGTTTATTTGCTTCGCGCGATACGGCTGCTTTAAGGCCATCAGTAATTGTCTTATTTGCTGGAAATGTACCACCAAGGGCAGCTAAAATGGCTTGTTCAACCTCGATACCTTGAGAGACAGCCTGTGCGGCGGCGTTAAACTGCACGTCAGTGAGTAGCCCTGGTTTTTTATGGCGACGTGCATTTTGGCGCGGTTCTAGTCCACTCATCTCAACTCTCCATTGTTCTTACCTCTCTATAGAGGCAGGCATTAGCTTTGCCTGACATTTTCCTGCCATGGCAGCCCCTGCATAGGGGGGCTAAGGCACATATGGGGCGCCAATGGCGGTTTTACAAGGGGGAGAGGGGGCAGAAATTAGCCCAATAAGCGGAACAACAGCCGCGAGAGCCATTGCGTGCGTGGCGCATAGAGGGCAGGGGCGTAATAGGCGCTGACAATGCGCTTGTTCACCTCGGCATGGGTGGGGTAGGCGTGGATAATGCGGGAGAGAGCGGAAAGCTTCAGCTTTTGCTCAATCATCAGCCCCCACATGGGCAGCATTTCCCCCGCCAAAGCGCCCAGCATGGTGGCGCCCACCACACGGCCATTGGGCGCGGTGATGACCTTGAGTTTGCCCAGCGTGTTGCGCTCGGCCACATAGCGGTCGATGCCGCCTACGTTCACTTCCGTCACCCGCACCCCCATGCCAAAGCGCGCTTGCGCTTGGGGCAGGTTCAGGCCCACATGGGCCAGTTCAGGGTCGGTGTACGTCACCCACGGCACATTATAAGTGGTTGTTAAGGTTTGGCTTTTGGCAAACATGTTGCCAAACAGCACCCGCTGAATGAACACCCCCGCCTGCGCCCCCGCCGTGTGGGTGAAGCGGTAAGGCCCTGCCACGTCGCCCACGGCATACACGCGCTTATTGGTGGTTTGCAGCTGGTCGTTCACGGTAATGCCGGTTTTGGTGTAGGCAATGCCCGCCTTTTCCAGCCCCAAGTTCTCCACATTTGGCGTGCGGCCCGCGGCCACCAGCAGGTGAGACACGGCAAGGGTTTCACCACCGTGTTCAATGCCAATGCCTTGTTTTTGCTTGGATATTTTACTGATTTTGACATCGGTCTGCAGGGTAATACCTTCTGTGGTCAGTTGTTGGCTGAGCAGTGCCACCAGCTCGGCATCGTCGTGCGGTAAAATGCGCGACGCGCCTTCTAAAACAGTGACTTGGCTGCCAAGGCGGCGGAAACTTTGCGCCATTTCTATGCCAATAGGCCCGCCGCCAATAATGGCCAAGTGGGAGGGCAGCTCTTTGAGTTGCCAAATGGTTTCGTTGGTCAGGTACGGTACCTCGGCCAAGCCCGCAATGGGGGGAATACTGGCGCGGCTGCCCGTGGCCACCACAAAGCGGCGGGCGGTGATGCGTTGGCCGTTGGGCGTCACCACGGTGCGGTCATCGGCAAAAGTGCCATACTCTGAAATCACGTCGCAACCTAGGCTGGTAAAGCGTTCCGCGCTATCGTGCGGGGCAATGCTGGCCACCACCTGTTGCACATGTGCCATCACTTGGGCGAAGTTGACCTTGGCGGTGAGCTCCACCCCAAACGGTGCTGCTTTTTGCGCGTTGTAGGCCATTTTGGCGGCCGCAATCAGGGCTTTGCTGGGCACGCAACCGCTGTTGAGGCAGTCGCCACCCATGTGGCCACCTTCCAGCAACGCCACGCTGTAACCCAGCTGGGCCGCCACGCTGGCTACTACTAAACCGCCGCTGCCTGCGCCGAGAATGCAGAGGTCGTAAACTTTCGGCTTGGAAACGGACATGTATTTTTACCCTTTGATTTGATGACGGATTTTTTTCACCAAAACCGGCACCAAGGCCAGCACACCCAATAAGCCAAAGGCCAGCAAGGTGTTGGTGCTGAGAATATCGGATAACTGATTGATTTGGCTTAAGTTTGCCCCGATGTTGGCATAAATGAACGAGGCAGGCGCAATGCCAATAAACGTGGTGAGCACAAAGGTGCGCAGCGGAATGGGGAACAGCGCAGGGATAATATTGGCCAAAAAGAATGGAAAAACAGGCACCAAGCGGATAAACAGGAGGTAGCTGATGGCGTTGGCGTCCATTTCCTTTTTGGCGGCGGCGTAAAAAGTTGCGGCGTTGCGGCGCAACACTTCGCCAAACGAAGTGCGGGCGATGATAAAAATGCCTGCGGCGCCAAGGGTGGCGCCAACCATATCGAGCAATGCGCCCCAAATGCTGCTAAACAGCGCACCGCCCAGCAGGGTGAACATGAGGGCAATGGGCAGCGACAGCGCCACCACCACCACATAGCAGACCACAAAAAGGCAGGCACCCAGCACAAAGTTTTGGTTAAGCCAGCTTTGCCATTGGGCTTGAAAGAGTTTGAGGCTTTCTAAATGAATGTGGTGCAACACGCCGCTGGCATACACGGCCAGCATGGCCGCCAGCAGCAGGGCAGGGGGCAGGGTGCGCTGTATTTTTTTACGCAGGGGGGCTGAAAACATGCTTGACTGTAGCCGATTAACCCGCTATAAGCACGCAAAGTTTGATGAATTTTGAAGATAAAGGGATAAACCAATGGCCACAAAACGTACTTACCAGCCCAGCAAATTGGTGCGTAAACGCCGCCATGGCTTCCGCGCGCGTAAACAAAACAACCCGCATGTGTTGAAGGCCCGCCGTGCCCGTGGCCGTAAACGTCTGAGCGCTTAACGCTTCGCGCATAATTTTCGTTATGTTAAATAAGCAGTCTGAGGGCTGCTTATTTTTTGTGCAGGGCTTGTGGGGGGCGGGCAGTTTACCTATATCACCATGGCGACTGAACGTATCTGCACTATTTTTCATTCAAACCTAAAGGAGGCACGCCATGCGCGTGACCAAACGTATCAGCACCGCCAGCTTGCACGAGGTGTCGCTGGTTGCCGCCGGCCTTTCTGCCAAAGTGGGTGGAAGAAGGCTTGTGCAGCAGGCAGGCTATCCCCACGCGGCAACGCTGGTGGTGGCAACACCCTTTGCCGGCACACCGCTTACGCGGCTGTGGGATTGCACCGGCGCCTGCTGGCACGCTAGCCAACTTGGCTTGTTTAGCTTGCCCAAGCAGGTGAGCAACACAGGCCGCACGCTGTATTCTGCCGATACCGCCCATTTGGGCTGGTGGGCGGTGGCGTGGGACTTCCCCGGCCTTGGCCGTGCCAAAGCGTTGCTGTGTGGCCATGGCGAATGGCTGTTGGACTATGACATGCCCCGCCATGCCTACACCCCGCGGTGTTTGGAGATGGCTGAAGGCGTCCCTGTGTTCAACCGCACCGAAGGCTATGCCAAGGCCTTCCGCTTCTTACTCGACGAAGCTGCCATTATTGGCGGCGGCGAAGGGTGGGAAGATACCGAGATGTTCGTAGGCCAGGGGGTGAAATCCCTCGGCTTGCGCCACTACCACTTTGGTAGGGATGGCATTCTTGGGCACCTGTCGCTCTCTGAGCAGCAAGAGCTGTGGGAGAGCTTTACCCAGCCGCTGTTGGTGTAACTGGCCAAAAACAACAAACGCCCCCGCAAGGGGGCGTTTGTCATGGAGTGGCTCTATCCGCCGCCGCCCTGTTTACGCTTGGCCATATGGCGCAGGGCAAAGGGGCTGGGGAAAGGGGTGGCACCGGCCTTGGCCGCTTCTTCAGCCGCAGAGGGCGGAATGTGCGGCAGGTCGGGCCGATGGCGGGAAGAGCAATCGAAAGAAGGGTGGGACTGATTGTGCCACATGGGGAAACCTCCGATCTGATGCGTCAAGCACAGCTGTATAAGTAAAAGTGTGCGCAAAAATGGGCCCCGCCACAACCACAAAGTTTGCTTGACAGAACGGCGAAGTGACACCCCTGTGATGGATTATCCACAGGTGATGTTTTTGCGTCACTGTCAAACACCTTTTTTGGCAGAAGCGCGGGGTTTTGTGTTTAAGCTATTGATTTGTAATAGTAAAAAGAGTGACTAAAAAATAGGCTGCTCCGCCAAACCCCAACATTTGCGCGGTGTATTCTGAAAAAATGCGCATTCACCCACAGCGTTATCCACAGCTTTGGGGGGTAAGTGGTGTGGGTAAGTTTTTTGGGCAGGATGTGGCGCTAAGAGCTGCTTGACAGCACGGGGGTGAAGCTGCATACATATAGGTAACTTAAACGTTTTGATGGAGAGTCTTTATGGCTGAAGAAAGCGCCGAATATAAAGGTGTGATCAACTCTAAACTGCTGAAAGGCGATGAATACCAAGAGCTGACGTGGCAGGCGATGCGTGGATACTTTGATGTGATTGTGCATGGCTGCGATTGTTTTCACATGATGAATACGGGCGTCAGCGCTTCCTTGGCGGCAAACTACCCCATGGTGTTGGCCGAGGATAAGCGGCTGACCAAGTGTGGCGATAGCGCCAAGCTTGGGCTGTGCACGGCTGTGCCTGTGCTAACGCACGCGAAGGTGCCTTTTGTGGTGGTGAATGCCTACATTTACTACCACCCTGCGTTGCCGTTGGAAAAGCCTGTGAAGGTGGAGTACGGCGCGGTGCATTCTTGCTTGCGTTGGGTGAAGCGCCGCTATGCTGGCCAGCGTATTGGCTTGCCCAAGCTGGGCTGTGGGTTTTCACCTAACGGCGATTGGCAAGTGCTGAAGCCCATGATTGACGAGTGCTTGGCGGGTGAAAATTATACCATCTGCGTCAGCTCGTACTAAAACGCCAAACGCCCCCATGTGGGGGCGTTTGGTTTTGGCTTAGAGGCCGCGTTCAATGTTGGCAATGGTGCCGTCGGTGTTGAGCCAAATGCGCACGGTGTTGTGGGGCGGCTTGGTGCCGTCCTGTTCATCGTGCAGCAGCTCAAGGTTCACATCATCGCCCAAAATGGCTTTGATCAGCAGCTCGATACGCGAGCTCCAATGCTCGCCAATAAACGGGGCGAGGGTGATGCGCGGGTGCCCGACGCTGGATACGCCATGCAGGTGGACGCTGATGATGCGCCGCATCCAAGTTTCTACAAGCAGCTTACTATATGCAGTATTGCTGCGGATAAGCTGGGTGAGTTGCGGCTGACACTTGGTGCTTTCCTGCCCAATAAACTTCAAAAACGGTGCCAAGGCATCGGTGGTGAGGGTGGTCATGAGAGGGTACTCCCTAAAAAGGTAAGGTATGCGAGTCGGTCTTTGTTTAGCAGATTTTTAAGCAGTATGCAATTTGTTTGGCCAGAGAAGCTGCACAAAAAACGCGCCCAGAGGGCGCGTAGGCTAGCCGTGCTGAATGGATTTGACACGGTTTTGATCATCAAGATACACACGATAACGGCTAAAAATAGAATCGCACGTTGTGCCAGCAAAGGCAGGCACAACTTCCACTCTGTCGCCAAAGCGTGTTTTGAGCGCCTCGTGCAGTTCTCGCGTATAGGGCTGGCCGATGAAGGCATCGGTATTATCTTTGGTTATCTCGGCTATGATGCCATCGGTGGTTGTTTTGGCAATAATGCGCCCAGGGGAATAACTACGCCAGAGTCGAATTTCTTCCCAAGACTCTGCATTTTCGGCAAGGCACGCAATGGCCGATTGGGGAAACGCCGCCTTCAGCGCCGCTTCCACTTCAGGCGTCCAAGCTTTGCCAATATAGGCCGAGAAATCGGGCTGGGTGGTCATGGTGTTCTCCACGGTTAAAAGTTGCAGATGCATTGACAGGTAATGCTTTATCCTCTAACACACAGTTTATGAGTATGCAATCGCAACCCTTCCGCTATGAGCTGCTGGCAACCGATGGTTTGGCGCGGCGTGGGCGTATCCACACCGCCCATGGCACCATTGAAACCCCAGCGTTTATGCCTGTGGGCACCGTGGGCAGCGTGAAAGGTTTGCGCATGGAGGAAGTGCGCGCCATGGGTGCCGATATTATCCTCGGCAACACCTACCACCTGTTTTTGCGGCCAGGGCATGAACTCATTCAACAGCTTGGCGGTCTGCATAAGTTTATTCAATGGCCGCACCCGATATTGACCGATTCGGCGGGGTTCCAAATTTACAGCTTGGGCCACATCAATACGGTGAGCGAGGAGGGGTGTACGTTTAAGAGCCATTTAGACGGCCAAACCAAGTTCATCTCGCCGGAAATCTCCACCCAAGTGCAGCACGCCTTTGGCAGCACCATTACCATGGCGTTTGATGAATGCACGAAGAAGGAAATTAGCTTTGCCGAAGCCAAGCGCAGCTGGGAGCTGACCTACCGCTGGGCCAAACGCAGCCGCAACACCTTTGTGCAACGGCCCGGTTACGCCCAATATGGCATTGTGCAAGGCGCGCATTACGAGGATTTGCGCCGCGAAAGCGCCGATAAACTGATGGAGCTGGGCTTTGAAGGTTTTGCCATTGGTGGCTATTTGTTTGAAGAAAGCAACGACGACGGCCAAATGTTTGAAGACGTGGTGGGCTTCACCGCCAGCTTGTTGCCGCAGGATAAACCCCGTTATGTGATGGGGGCAGGCTACCCCAGCGATATTATTCGTGCCGTGAAGTTGGGGGTTGACCAATTCGACTGCGTGCTGCCCACCCGCAACGCCCGCAACGGGCAAGCGTTTACCAGCGAGGGGGTGGTGAGCATTAAACGCGCTGAACACCGCGAGAGCACGCTGCCACTCGACCCCGCCTGCCAATGTAAAACGTGTACGGGGGGCTATACGAGGGCCTACCTGCACCACCTGTTTAAGGCGGAAGAACTGCTCGGCCATATTCTCATGACCCAACATAACATCTTCTTTTATTTGAACATGATGAAAGAGTTGCGCGCTGCCATTGAGGCAGGCACCTTGAATGAGGTGAGTGCACGGATGTTGAAGACGTATCGGTAACCAACAAAGCCAACGCAACCCGTCCGTGCCCTAACCGTTGCTCCCTTTCGGGCCTGGCGGGGTTGGGGGCCGGTGCGTCTGCATTGGCGGGGTGCAACGTAACAGAATTGCGCGGGGCAGGCAACTGGGGCATAGTGCGGCCATGGACACAACTTTACTCAAACGCGAAATTCTCTATCGTGGCCGCCGCAGCATGGCCGAAATGGACAAGCTCATTCAGCCCTTTTTGGCCGCCAAGCTGAACAGCTTAACCGAGGCGCAGATGCTGAGCTTACGCGATATGCTCCACGAAATGGACCAAAACCTGCTGGCCAGCTGGCGCGGTGAAAAGCCTGTGCCTGCTGAGTATGCGGAGGTGTTTGCGGTGTTGCGCCAATTTCATGCCGAGCACCCGTGCCAAAGCGCCACGCTGGGTGGGTTAAAGTAGGGTTTTTTGTTCAGGTATTTCAGGCATTTCCTGTGCAGGCATGTATAGTGGAAAAATGATGCGTGTGTGGCATACCTGTGGCCGTTTTTATCACCTGCTGTTTTGGCTGGTGTTTTGGGCTGTGTTGGTGTGCGGTATCACGCTCACCAGTGCCCTCTATTGGTTGAGCAAAAACCCCACCGATATCACTCCATGGGTGCCCACCATTGGCCGCTTACTGGGCGCAGAAGGGGTGGAATGGCAGGTCGACCGTATGTTGCTGACCTATAACCAACGTCTGCGCATGGAAGCAGATAACTTAGTGATTAGTGAAAACAAGCGCACGTTGGCGCGGGTGGAGTCGTTCGATGTTTCGTTTTCTAACCGCTGGCTGGCTTTGGGGCGGTTGTACCCCAAACATATTGTGGTAGATAACGTGGTGGCGCACCTGCACAAAGGCAAAGATACCTTAGCCTTGGGCAGTTTAAAACTTTATACGGGTGCGGGGGAAGATGTGGCCACGCAGGAAATCCCCGATATTTTTGCCCTGCTGGCGCAATGGGAAAATTTGGCCACGGTGGGGGCGTTGCGCACGGTCAAGCTCTCCAACTTTAACCTGTTGCTGAAAGATGCCGAGGCCAAGGTAGATTGGTTGTTTGAAAACGGCGCTTTTGTGTTCAGCCGTTACCCGACAGAAGGGGAAAGCCTGCGCCTGACGGGGTTGATTCGGCAAAAGCAAGTGCCTACACCCATGCCCGTGCTGGTCACGGCCAGCCACCCGCGTGGCCAAACGGGCATGGTGCTGAGTTTGCAGGTGGATGATTCTACCACCGACTTTGTGGCCAATTATTTGCCACCCACGCTGCGCAAGTTCCTCAACACCCGTGGGAGGGTAGAGCTGGGGGCGGTGCTGATGCCCGGCAATGCCTTGGTGACGCCACATTTTACGTTGTATCTCGATCAAACCAGTGTGTTCCCAGACATGGCCTACACCCACCCACTGGAGTTAAAACATGCCGTACTGCGTGGCTGGTATGCCCCTAGCCCCACCGATGTGCTCACCATTCACAGCTTGGCGGCAGAAGACAAAGCGGGGTGGCAGTTTACTGTATCGGGTAGTATTGCGGGGTTAGAAAGCTCGCCAACGGTGAATTTGCAAGTGACTGCCTCGCCCACCACTTTGCGCAATATGGTGAGTTATTTGCCCGATAAGCTCATTTCGCACACTGTCACATGGCTGAATGCGCGGGATATGGGCATTCAAGGCCGCAATATTCGCGCCACCTACAACGGCAGCCCTGCCGCTATGCCCCATTGTGGAGAAGCGTGTGGTATAAGCGTGACGGCGGAAATTACTGAAGGCAGCCTCAAGTTTTGGGAGTTTGCCGAACCACTCAAAAATATCAAAGGCCGTTACCACTTGGCAGGCACCCGCATGAACATTGTGGGCGAAAGCGGCACTTGGGCAGGGCAAAGTGTGCGCGATGTGTCTGTGACCATTGACAATATGTTTGTGAAAGAGCTTAGCAATTTGCACATTGCAGGTACGGCGCAGGGCGAGCTGCCAGCGTTGCTTCCGCAGCTGAAAAAAGGGTTGGAATTGAAGGAAGACCTGCCTGCCGCCACGGGCACCCACACCACGCGGTTTCAGGTGATGCTCCCCTTGTTGCCGGGTACGGCTACCCCCACCTTGGCGCAAATTGGCACAAAAGTAGAGAGTGATTTGACCAACCTGACCATGCCGCTGCCGCAATTGGGCAAAGGCATGGCCCTGCAAGCGCCCATTGCCAGCCTCACGGTGCGCGAAAAAACCTTGGCGTTCCAAACCAATGGCAGCATAGCAGGGGCACCTTTGCAGGTAGGCTGGCAGATGAATTTGCTGCAACCTGATACCTCGGTACAAGCCACTTTGAAAGGCAATATACCCATAGCCACCCTGCAAAAATTGCTGAACGATAAGACTATGACGGGCACGGGCAGCTTGGGCATAGAAGGCCAGTTTGCCGAAGTTTCGCCCAAAAACTATACCTTTGGCCTCACCGCCACAGGGCAAGATGCGGCCTTGAGCCTTGATTTGCTCAAATGGCAAAAACCGAAAAATGAGGCGGTGAAACTGGTGGCGCAAGGGCGGGTGAATGTGGCCCAAGCCAGCCCTACCTTTGAGGTGACTGACCTGAGCCTGACAGGCAAAAATGTGAATGTGGCGGGCAATATCACCCGCACCGCTAGTGGCGGGTGGCAGGGCCAACTGAATCCCTTTCAGGTGGGTGGGCAGCATGGCCAAGTGGTGCTCAGCCCCAACCGCATAGCCCTGATTGGCAAACGGTTTGATGGCCGCGGCCTGAAATTGTTTGAAAACACCAAAGGCACCGATTTGCCCGACCTGTTGGATATTGACCTTGATATTGGCACCCTGCGCTTGGCCGAAGCAGGCGAAGTGAAAAGCCTGAAAGGCACCTTTAGCCGCCGCAATGGTTTTTGGGAAACAGGTGACGTGGCGGGCGATGCCGAGGGCAGTTTCCGCATCAAGCTGGAATCGCTCCCCACCAACCGCTTGCTCACCCTCAATGCTTACGACATGGGCGCGGTATTGCGGGCTTTGAATTTGTATAACGGCTTGCGCGGTGGCCAGTTGGAAGGGCAAATGTACCTGACGCGCGATGGCCGTGGCGAAGGGTTTATCAATGTGCGCGATGTGCGAGCGACTGAATTGCCTGTGCTGGCGCAGTTGCTCTCGCTGTTGTCGCTGGAGCCGTTGTTCGATGCCAAAAGTGGCACCAAATTTAGCAAAGTGAACATTCCCCTCACGTTGGAACCCAACGTGCTACACATCAACAAAGCCAAGCTCGATGGCCCTTCACTCGCCCTGCGCTTTAATGGCTTTTACACCATGCCTGAGAATGGCGCCCCCAGCGAATTGAACATGGATGGGCGGCTGATTCCCGCCGCGGGCCTTAATAAAACACTGGGCAGCATTCCACTGATTGGCTTGCTGTTGGCGGGTTCGCAAGAAGGCTTGGTGGTGGCCGATTTTAAAGTGAAAGGCTTGGCGGCTGACCCGAAGGTGTCGGTGAAACCCCTCTCGCTCATTACACCGGGCTTGTTGAAAGATATTTTTGGCACGGGCGGAGATTTTGATTGATGCGCTTGTTCCTTACCCTGCTGTGCTGCGCTGTGCTGGGCGTGCTGCATGCCGAGAGTGTGACGTTGCAAGCGCCCACTGGCGATGCCTCGGCCACATGGCAGGTGCACATAGCCGCTACCCCCGCTGCCCGCGCCCAAGGGCTGATGGGCGTGGCAAGCC
>JBAQUW010000208.1:0-10429 GCA_049297755.1 Alphaproteobacteria bacterium | reverse complement strand
GTGCTGAGGTAGCCCAGAATTTTACCGTTGCTATCGAGCCGCAAGGGGAAGCTGCCGGTGAGGTAGCTGATGGCATCATCATACTCTTGCTTGGTCGCACCTTCGGTGGCCAGCAGTGCCATTTGCTCTTTCATAATGGCGACAGATTCGTGCACTTTGTCGTTTTTGGGTTGTACTTGGGCCACAAATGTACCGGCAAAGGGCATGGGCACAAAGCTGCTGTAGGCGCCGTAGGCGAGGCCGCGCTTTTCGCGCACTTCATTCATAAAGCGGCTGCGGAAACCGCCACCGCCGAGAATGTCGTTCAGCACCAAGGCGGGGAAGTAGAGGGGGTCATCGCGGCTGATGCCCAAGTGGCCGAACATGACGCTGGCTTGGGGAATATCGCGTTCCACTTTCACCACTTGCGGCGTAATAGCTTTGGGGGCTGCGGCAATGGCGTTGCGGGTGGTGCCTGCAGGCAGGTTGCCCAGCACGTCGTCGAGCACGGTTTGCAGTTCCGCAGGGGTGATATCGCCCACCACGCTCACCACCATGTTGGCTTTGGTCATGTGGGTGTTGTAGAAGGCGGCCACATCGGCTTGGGTGAGGGTGGGTACACTTTTTAAGGTACCATCGACAGGGCGGCCATAGGGGTGGGTGCCGAACAACGCGGTATCGAACGCACGGGCAGCCACAGCTGAAGGATTCTCTTGCTCTTGGCGCAAGCCTGCCATGGTGGCATCGCGGATACGCTCCAGCGCATCGGTATCGAAGCGTGGTTTTTCCAGCGCCAGCTTGAGCAGTTTAAAGGCATCATGGCGGTTTTCGGTGAGCGTACTCAAGTTCACGTTAAAATCCAGCGTATCGGCCCCTGCCCCAAAGCGGGCACCAATATCTTCCATGGCTTGTTGAAAGGCGGTGGCATCTAAATCGCCAGCGCCTTCGTCCATCATGCCCGCCAGCATGGCGGCCACACCGCTTTTGTTTGCAGGTTCAAAGGCAGTACCAGCACGGAAGGAGAATTCCATGGATATCATGGGAATACTGTGGCTTTCTACCAGCCATGCGGTGATGCCGTTTTTAGTGGTCACGGTTTGAATTTTTGGGTCGGTGTGTCCTACAGTTATTGCGGCAATGGCCATGAATAATCCTCCTATTACATATTGAAATATACGGTTCATTTATTGTCCTCCTGTCAAAATCGCCAACACCATGGCCGAGCCTAACATAAGTGTGCTGGCAAACACACTGGCATCGTCGCCGCGCGATAATTTGTAATAGATGGCCAACCACACGGCGGAAAGCACCCCAATGGCACTGACATAAGCAGGGTTTGGGGCACCTGCAATGGCCAGATAAAACGTGCCCGCCGCGAGAAAGACCAGCCCCGTTTGGGTGGCGGTGCCATACACATTAGGCCATGTAAAAATGTGGGCCATACGCTGCTGTTGCCACACCAACCATACAGCAGCCAGCACACCCCCCACCACACAATTGATGAGCAACATCATGGCCGAAGCACCCCACACATCGGGCTGGCTAGCGAATGCAAACTTCAGGCAAATGTCATCGAAACTGTATAATGCTGCCACGGGTGCTACGGCCATGAGGGCGCGCCATTGGGCATCGTTCCGCCGAAAACTGAGCATGGACATAAAAATGGCAAAAAAGCAGAGTAACACGCCTGCCAAGAGCGGCAGATTGTTCAGCACGCTGGCACGCGCGGCGGCATCGATTGCCAACCAAGCCGCAAACACCATAAAAATTTTGAGCGGTAAAAACAGTGCGGTGAGGCGGCCACCATAGGTGATGGCGGCGTTGAGAATCAGCACATCGGCCACCGCCACCGCTACCCCACCCGCAAGGCCCCACGCATAATACACCCAGCCTTGTGGAACTGTTAAAAACAACATGGAAAGACCAACCAACAGCGCCATAGGCACCATGCGCAGCAGCACCAACACCGCGCCATCAACCTTAAACACATGGTTGATGTGGATGCAAAACGCACCGAAGATACTGGAGAGCAGTGCTGCAATTTGCCAATCCATCAATGCACCGTGACCATCACCAAAATAATAGCCGCAATGACCATGAGAAAACCTGCCACGGGGCTGCCTTCTTCTTCATACCCAATTAACCTATGCCACATAAGCAACCATGTGGGCGCCAACATGGCAATGGCGGTGATGTAGCCCGGATTGGGGGCGTGGATGACACCGTAAGAGTAAGCCATCATGCCAAAGACACCCAGCACACCGTAAATAAATGCCCCCAATACCATGCCTTGGGGTAACCAGAGTGTGGGCTTGCGGTGTTGTTGCGCCATGTTGAGCATGGCCGCCCAACCTGCGGCAAAGGCTTGGAGGAGAAACACATAGAGCACCACACCTTGCCAGCCGTTTACCTCTGGCATCATGCCTTCATCCATCAGAATGGTTTTTGCCACAACACCACTCACGGCGTGCAGAATGCCTAAGGGGGCTACCATGACAAAGGCGCTCCAGCTGGCATCGTTGCGGCGCATGCCCGCCATGGCGGCTGTGACGAGTAGGAAGCAAGCGCCAACCATCAGCATTTCGTAAGGGCGGGCCAACACTTGGGTTTGGAAGTTTTGGTCGATAGCAAACCACAGGCCAAAGCCCACAAAGGCTTCTAGCGGCATAAACAACGTGCTGACACGGCCTTTGCGTTTGCGGGTGAGGTTCATGCGCACGCTGCTGCTGACCGCTGTAACCGCACCAGACAACAACGCCGCCACATAAAATGCACCGTGGCTGGGCCATGGCACCAGCGTGACTGCGGGCAATAGCAGCATGCTGCCTACTGTTAAACGCCAGAAGTTGAGCATGCCGCCATCGAGGCGCATGACGCGGTTAACCTCGGCAAACACGGCGGCTTGGATGCTGAGTAACAATGCGCACAAAACCCAAATCATCGCATTACTCCATTGTCACCAACACAAGGCCTAAGGCAGCGAGCACCAACACCAAACCTGCCATGGGCGAGGCATCGTCTTTCACCCCAATGATACGATGATAGAGCATGAGAAATGAGGGGACTACCAACGTGATGGCGCTGGAATACGCAGGGTTGGGCGCAAGGACATAGCCACCCAAACCAAAGCCAAAGGCTAATGTGTTGAGTGCGGCAGCCAGCGAAGACACTTTTAAAACCTGTGGGTTTTTCCATTCTGCCCATGCCATGGGGCTATGCCAGAGGCGCAGACCTTCTAGTACAACCGTTGTGCCAAATGAAAAAAACATATACAGGGCAATGTGCTGAAACAGCCATTGCACATCAATCACCAATTTAGCGGCAGTATCGCCCACAGCAAATAACAGTGATACGGGAATGCTCATGATAAAGGCGTCCCAGCCCAAAGCATTTTTGCTCATGGCCAATACGGCCAAGGCGCCAATGGCTAACAATGCCACAATTGCCACCAACTGCCACGGGTGAGAAAACAAAGCGTGACGATAGGCGGTATCAATGGCCAACCACAAAAAAAACATCACAAAAATACGCAGCGGTTTATATAAATTGGCGGCACGGCCATTGTACTTAGAGGCAATATCGAAAAAAATGCCGACCGCCATACCCACCAAACCACTGGCAATGGCGACACCATAAAACCACCCGCTGTTTGGCCAAGGCACATAAAGCACCACAGGGAGCAGCAACAGAAACGAGAACAAGCACCGCCAAAAATTCAGTAAAACACCCGGAACTTTATAATAGCGATTCAGCTCGGATAACCCACCTTGGGCGGCAGCAGAACACAGTGCGCTGGCCACCCACCACATTTATTTTTTGCCCAGTTGTTTGGTGTTGGCCACCAAAATACCCGTGGTGTGGTTGGTGGCGGTGAGGTATTTTTTGGCTACGCGCTGCACATCGGCCGCTGTCACCGCCGCTTGTTGGGCAGGCCAATTTTGGAACGTGCGGGCGGTGGCACCCATGGTGCCGCCCGCCATGAGCCATGTGCCTAAGCGGTACACTTGGCCGAATACATCATCTTGGCCATACACCACATCGGCCCGCAGGTTGGTTTTGGCGCGCTTCAGTTCTTCTTCTGTCACACCTTTGGCGACCAACGTATCAATCACCTCTTGCACGGCTTTTTCTACCTGTTGCATCGTCACTTTAGGTTTGGGGCGCACATACACATCAATGCTGGTTTCGGTGGCGGCCACGGGGTCGTAATCGGCATTGGCGCCATCGGCCATGTTTTTGTCTTTCACCAAGGCATGGTAGAGGCGGCCGGTTTCACTGCCGCCAAAAATTTCGGCCAATACTTCCAACGCCGCCGCATCGGTCACATCGGCATTGGGGCTGGGTACCCATGCGCTGGGGGCGCGGAAAAAGCGGCTGTAGAGCGGGGCTTGCACCTCTGCATCCACCACTTCCACCACCTTAGCCTTGCTGCTGTTGGGCAGGGTTTTGGTGGCACGAATGGGGGTGGCGGCGGGCTTCAATGGCGCATAATATTTTTCCACCAACGGCATGGCTTGCTCCAAGGTGATATCTCCCGCCAAAATAAGCGTAGCATTGTTGGGGGCATAGTGGGTGCGATACCATGTGAGGGCATCTTCCAATTCGTACCCTGCAATGTCATCGCCCCAGCCAATCACGGGGTGGTGGTAGGGGTGGCCAGCGTAGTGTTCGGCAATCAGTTTTTCATAAAAACGGGCAGCAGGTTGGCTATCGGTGCGCATGCGGCGTTCTTCTTGCACCACTTTGCGCTCGGGCAGAAAGGCGTCGTTATCCAGCTTCAGGCGATGCATGCGGTCGGCTTCCAATTCCATCATCAAGGGCAAATTTTGCACCGCCACTTTTTGGTAATAGGCGGTATAATCGCGGCTGGTGAAGGCATTTTCTTGCGCGCCATTGCGGCTGACAATTTTTTCGCGTTCTTTGCCTGGCAACTTATCGGTACCTTTGAACATCAGGTGCTCCAGCATGTGGGCAATGCCGGTTTTGCCTGTTTGCTCGTCCACACTCCCTGCACGGAACCATACGCTGTGCACCACCACAGGGCTGCGGTGGTCGGGCAGCACAATCACGTTCATGCCATTAGGAAGGGTTGTTTGTTGCATCACTGTTTGTCCTTGTTGCTCAACTGTTTCTGTGCGGGGCAGGCCGCTGTTGCCCCCTACGGGGGTTGGCGTGTGCGTGGCGGCCACAATACCTGCTAGCCCTACGGCAGCCCATACCAATATACTCATGTTCAGTTGCCTTTGTTATGCCTGAACCATCAGGCGGTTACCAAGGTTTCCACCATGGCGATTTTTCGTCTTCCGCTGCCTCGGCCGCTTCGGCCTTCACTTTGGCATTGGCGCCTGCGGCAGGTTCTTCCAATTTTTTGCGGATGTCTTTATCGACAGCACCTGCGTTTTTAAGCAGCCAGGCATCGTTCGGGTCAGCCGCCACGGGGGCTTGCAGGGTTTGCTCCACCATTTTACCATCGGCTGGTGGACGCAGGCTAAAATTAGGGGGCAGCACCAAGCTGGGGCCATCGACCACATAGGTTTCATCGGGCGCAGTTTTGCTGCCCAACAACGAACTTTTACCACCGCCACACGCGGCCAAACTTGCTGCTACAGCCAAAGTGCTGATGATGCGCACATATGTATTCATGCCTTTAACCCCTTTATTCACCCTTATTGAGCTTGTTGTGTGTGCGGGCATTATGCACCAGACTTTCGCAAATGAGAAGGATTACTCCCACCGTAATGCAACTATCGGCCATATTGAATACAGGGAAATGCCAACCTTGCCCATATTGGCCGTAAAATACATGGATAAAATCCACCACCGCGCCATGTTGTAGGCGGTCAGCCACATTGCCAAAGGCGCCGCCAATAATCAGCCCCATGCCTGCTTGGCCCCACCATGTGGCTTCCTTAGCTAGCAACCACAAAAACAGGGCAATGGCTACAAAGGCTAAAGTGCTGAGCAGGGCAGGAATGTAGGCTTCTGCCGGAATATGCAGCCCCAACAGCGGCACCACCAAGGGTTGCTGCACGTTGGCCAAAAAGCTGAAGCTGACACCTTTATTCCAAGCAAATGTCCACCACAAATGGGCTTGCCCAAGGTTCAACACAGGCACACTGCCAAGGGGCAGCAGGTACAGCAATGCGGCTTGTTTGCTGACAACATCAGCCACCAAAGCCACCACCGCCACAAATAGGCCACGGGCGCGGAGAGTTAAAAACTGTTGCATAAGCACCTTTTTAGGCTTGACCTTTGTATACCGCAATGGTAATCATGCGGCATAGCCCAAAACTAGCGCACCTGACCATTTTTCTGCATTTTAACCCTCTGGAGAGCCTTCATGAACACACTCTCTCATGCCGCTGCACAAGAGTTGGAAAAACAGCGTAAAGCACATGGCACGCGCCCTTTGCCCAACGTGCAAACAGCACCGTACAATGTGGACTGTGACGTTATTGACTCGTCAGCGCCAGTTCAGTTTTGTACCATTGTTTATCCCCCCGATATTCAAGGCTGGCGTGGCAACTGCAACGAAATTGCCGTTGTTACACACAATGGCTGCACTGTTTGCGCACACCATGAAAAAAAACTGGGCTGGAAACGCAAGCCCGCCACCACCTGAACGCAGAAAGCCCCGCACACGCGGGGCTTTTTTATGCGGCTACCGTGTGGCCATCGGCTTGCAGGGCATCGTCGCAGCGGGCGCAGACGTTGTTGACCAGCTGCAAGTGGTAGGTCCAGCAGCGGGGGCATTTGTGTCCTGTGGCTTTGGTTACAAAACTATTTGCGCTATTTTTCTCTTCAACCACTTGAGAAACAACACATACTTCTGGAAGAATTTGCCCCATACCTTCAAATATGTATGAGGGCAAATGTACGCATACATCTGTATTTGCTCCCACTTCACCTTTTGCCCGCAAGGCTTCAATTAGTTGGTTGACATCATCGCGTATACAAAGAGCTTCTTTCCATGCGCCTTGTTTGATAAGGACATCATCCACCTCATGATACTCCGTCAAATGAACACTCTCCCCCTGCCCATAGCGGCTACGCCATGTTTCATCGGTGGTGAAGGGAATGAAGGGCGCCAAGTGCGTGCACAGGCCGCGGAGGATATGCTCCAGCACCGTTTGGCACGCGCGGCGGCGGGTGGCATTGGTGGCATCGCAATACAGGCTGTCTTTCCGCACATCGAAGTAGAAGTTGGAGAGTTCGGTGCCGCAGAATTCGTACAACGCTTTGTAGGCGTGGTGGAATTTATAGGTGTCGTTATACCCACGCACTTCGGCCAACACGGTGTGTAGGCGGTGGAGGATATATTGCTCCAGCTCGGGCATTTGCGCTACGGGTACGGCGTGTTGTTGCATGTCAAACCCATGCAGGTTACCCAGTAGGTAGCGGAAGGTATTACGGAAGCGGCGGTAGGCGTCGGCCATTTGCTTCATAATTTCTTCGCTGTAGCGAATGTCCTCGCTGTAGTCGCTGCTGGCCACCCACAGGCGGATAATGTCCATGCCGTAGGTATCGAGCAGTTGGCGGGGCTCTACCCCATTGCCGAGCGATTTGCTGAATTTGCGCCCTTGGCCATCGACCACAAAGCCGCTGGTGACGACATTTTCATACGGCGCATCGCCATACACGGCCACACTGGTGAGGAGGCTGCTGTGAAACCAGCCACGGTGTTGGTCGGAACCTTCTTGGTACAAGTCGGCGGGGCGTTTGCCGTCTGTTCTATGGAAGCGTTCGCCTTCGGCGCTTTCAGCCCGCAGCACGTGGGCGTGGGTGGTGCCGCTGTCGAACCACACGTCCATAATGTCGGTTTGGGGCTCAAGGTCTTTGAGGGTGAGGTTGTTTTGTTCCAGCCAACCTGCGGGCAGCAGTTCGGCCATGCGGTCGGGCGTTAAGCGGCTGTTCCAAGCATCAATGCCTTCTTGCTCCACCAGTTGGCAAATGTGTTGCCACACGGTTTGGTCGGCAATGGGCAGGCCCGTCTTGCGGTTCACAAAAATCATAATCGGCACACCCCATGCGCGTTGGCGGCTAATGCACCAATCGGGGCGATTGGCCACCATACTCCCAATGCGGTTTTCGCCGTATTCGGGCACCCAATTCACCTTGCGCACATCGCCATTGCCATGAATGGCGGCCAGCGCTTTTTGGCGCACGCTTTGGTTGTTCAGTTCGGGTATGGCTTTGTCTAAATCCACAAACCATTGGTTGGTGGCGCGGAAGATGAGCGGGGCTTTGCTGCGCCAGCTGACCGGGTAGCTGTGCATAAAGGTGCTGACGTGCAGCAAGCTGCCGTTGCCGCGCATGGCTTCCACAATACTCTCTTGCGCTTTCCAAATGCCGAGGCCTTCGAGCTTAGTGCCGTTGGGTAAATCGGCCACGGTATCATCGTACTGGCCGTTGCCTTGCACGGGGCAGTGCAGTTCCAGCCCTGCGGCTTTGCCAATTTGGAAGTCCTCTTGCCCATGGGCGGGCGCAATGTGCACAAAGCCTGTGCCCGCATCGGTGGTGACATGGAAGCCTTCCAACATGGGGCTAGGGCGGTTGTAGAACGGGTGCGCGCAGTGCCAGCCGGCAAAGTTCTCGCCCGTGTGGTGGCCCACGGTGGCGAATTCAGCAAGCCCCACGGTGCGAATAAAGCTGGCTTGCAGTTTGGTGGCCACCCAATACACATCGCCTACTTTAGCGAGGCTTTCGGGGCTAGCCACTTCCACTTTCAGCGCCACATAGTCTTCGTCTTTCGCATAGGCCACGGCGCGGTTGGCGGGCATGGTCCATGGGGTGGTTGTCCAAATCACGATAAATTCATTCGGCTTGCCTACAATGGGAAACTTTACATAAATGGCGGTGGATTGTTTGTCTTTATATTCCACTTCCGCCTCAGCCAGCGCGGTTTCTTCCACCGTGCTCCACAAGGTGCTGCGCAGGCCTTTGTACACCAAGCCACGAGCAACCAGTTTACCTAACTCGGCCACTATCCCTGCTTCATTTTTAAAATCCATGGTTTTGTAGGGTTTGTCCCAATCGCCAATCGCGCCAAAGCGTTGCCATTCGCCTTTTTGAATCTCGATAAACTTGGCGGCGTGGGCACGGCAGCGGTCGCGCAGCTCCTTCACGCTCACGTCGTATTTGCTTTTGCCTTCTTTTTTCAGGCCTTCTTCAATTTGCCATTCAATGGGCAGGCCGTGGCAATCCCAGCCTGGGGCGTAGGGGCTATCGAGCCCGCTCATAAACTTGTGGCGCACCACAAAATCTTTAATCACATACGTCAGCGCGTGGCCCATGTGCATGTGGCCGTTGGCATAGGGCGGGCCCAAGTGCACAATAAACTTACCCGCCTTTTCAGCCATGCGTTTTTGGCGCAATTGGCCGTAAATATCTTCCTTCAGCCAGCGCTCCACCCACTTGGGCTCTTGCACGGGCAAGCCCGCCCGCATGGGAAAGTCCGTCTGCGGCAAATGCAGCGTATGGCTATACGGATTGACGTCTTTCGCCTCTTTAGCGGTGTGTTTGTCGGTCATCTTAAATCTCCTTGGCCGCAGAATATAACAAATGTGTTGAAAAATGCACGGATTATTGCTAAAGTATACAAATCTTAGCCCTTTTATGGAGAACGCTCATGCTGGTTATTCTTACAGGCTTGATTTGCTTGGTGGCCGCCTTGCTGTGCCTCATGTTTGCTGCATATATGGCCAACTTGGCTTGGCGAATTTACCATGCTGACCCGTATTATTACGAGCTGCTCAGTCAATGTCAGCTGAACAACCCTGAGGCTTTGCGTACCGCTGAAGTTTATAACCGCGCGTGGATACGGCACCATATGTGGGTAGATGCCCACGGCAAAACCCACACCGCCCGCTTGCCCACATGGCAGTTTATTGATGCGGTGCTGAGTGGGCAGCCTATTCGGCTGTACGTCAGCGGATTCTGAGCCTGATTCAGCACCCGCGCCGTTCTCTTAAGGGTACGGCGCGGGTGCTGAATGGCATTTATGGCCCTCTTTAGCCTTGCTTTTCAGTCGATCACGAAGTATATACAAAATAATCCAACCGTTTCACCATGGAGAATCCCATGAACAATGTCTCCCCTCTTATTGCACTTTTTGGGTTATCTGCACTGGCCATAACGCTGGGGGGGCAACCCACAAGCTTTGATGCAGCTTGGGTTCTTATCCCCTTGAACATTGCGTTGATTGTCAAGCTTCTGATTGCGCTGACAAGAAGATTTCGGCAACGCTCAACGTTTCTGAGATTCGGAGCGTATAGTCAAAATGAGCACATCACCAACGCATATGCCAGCCTTCTCATTTCCACCCTCATGCTTTATGGAATGACCTACATAGTGGCGCAAACAGAGTTTCTGGAAGAGGGGCAGGACTTGGCCATCATTGGTTAGAGCGTAGCTCTGCTTTTTGGCTTAGCTTATCTCTACAGTTGTTATC
>JBAQUW010000207.1:0-2381 GCA_049297755.1 Alphaproteobacteria bacterium | reverse complement strand
GGGTGGAAGGTTGATTTTAATATCTTAAAGCCACATCGAGCCTTGTTGGCGGGTGCTTGGGGCGCTCAGTTATGTTGGATTTTACTCCAAAAAGTGGATGTGGTGATGCTGGGGGCGTGGCGGCCTTTGGCGGAAACGGGGTATTATACAGTGGCAACGACGCTGATTGACGCCTTGGTGATGCTACCTGGTGCTATTGCCTTTGTGCTTATGCCACGGTTGGCGGCCGAGTTGGATGTGAAGGTCCGTAGCCATTTGTTGCTATTGACGTTGGTGGTGGTGATGGGGGTTTTTGGGGTTGGACTTGTGGTGGTTGGGGTAGTGGCGCCCTGGTTGATTCCGTGGGTGTTCGGGAGTTCGTTTGAGCAGGCGGTTCCTGTGTTCCAAAGGTTGTTGCTGGCTTGCTGGTTGATGGCGGGGTATTACGTGGCCCAAAACGCGGTGCAGGGGTATGGGCGGGCGCGGTATCAAATGGCAGCACCTTTGGCGGGATTGCTTGTTAAGATTATGTTCGGATGGTGGTTTATATCCCATGGCATGATGGCGGCGGCCAATGCCACGGTGGTGGGGTATGCGGCTGCTTTTGCGGTGGCTTTGGCGGTGGCTTTGTATGGAGCGGTGGTTCAGCCACTCCAGCAGATTTCACCTACTCGGACGGAGCAATAATGAAGATATCGCTGTTAAGGCGCAGCATGTAGCCGGGATAACGGTTCACAAACCGTTGCAGTTGGCCGATGGTGGGGTAGCCGTCTAGCCCCAAAAAGTCGCGGGCGTCATCGATGGCAATAACATGGCCTTTGACGGGGTGGGAGAGAATGCCGTGGAGTTCTTGTTCGACCGGACAGGCGAGATCGCCATGGGCGGTTGCGCCGCCCGAGAAATGGCCATCCAGCCAGAACATGGCAGGCTCGTTGAGAGCTTTGAGATGTTGGGGCATAAGCTTGCCGCTATCGCCCAAATGTAACTCGATATTTTTAAGTTTATTGAGTTTTTTGACATTGGCCTTGTGGAGATCGGGCGCCAGTTCGTAGCTGACCACGCGTTTGAAGTGGGGTGCCATGTAGGCGACGGTATCGCCGTACAGGGTGCCGGTTTCAAAGAACACATTCAGGTTGTACATTTTTCCAATTTCCAGCAACAGCGCCCGTTTTTGGATGGGGAGTAGGGCGGGCAGGCGGTGGCGTTGCAGGATGTTCTGCACGGTGCGCACGAAGCGGATGGTGGACATGACACCTTTGCCGAGGGCGTAGGTGAGGGGGTTTGATTTGAGGTTTTCGTAAGCCATGGTGGTTTTATAGGGCATGTGAGGAGGGATGTCTGGGGTATGCTTGTTGGATAGGCATTTTAGTTGAACAAAGACATGGGGTATGGTATTGTGCTTGGAGATGGCTAAGAAAGTAAAATAGAATGGCAAAACAACAAGCTTGCTTGCGTGTTTCTCTGGTGGTGCCACCTGTGAATCAAGGTGATAATTTGTTTACGATGGGGTCTCATAACCGGGATGATACCAACCAGTTGTACCGCTGGTTGAAAACCTATTTGGCCGAGGCTGGGTGCGACCTGATAACCCAGCGTGATTGCCCTGTGGCGACGGCGGATGCGGCGATTTTTATTGATTGCCCCGGTGGACAGATGCCTCAAAATGCCGAGGAAACGGGGAAGAGTGTGTTGGTGGTGTGGGAACCTCCATTGCATTCGCCCTATGCCTATAAGCCAGAGGTACGAGCCAAATTTAAGCAGATTTTTACATGGGATGACAGCGTGGTAAGTCCGCCAACAACGATGCTGCTGAAGTATGGGCAGCCTTGGCCGGAGAAGCCTTTTGATGTGGCTGAGGCGTTGCGTCGGAAGATGAAACTGGCGTGCACTATTTCCAGTTTTAAGCGGGTGCGCATGAAAGGCGAGTTGTATGGCAAACGGGAAGAGTTGATCCGGTGGTACGAAGCCAACGCCCCGAAGGACTTTGATTTGTATGGCATGGGGTGGGACAAGGTGACGTTTAACGGTTTGTTACGGCCCTTGAACCGTGTGCCTGCCTTACGCAAAGCGTTGGCGCCGAAGTGGCCTAGCTGGCGGGGGCCGGTGGCCAACAAGGGGCAGGTAATTGGGCAATATAAGTTTTCCTATGCCTATGAAAACTTCAATGATAAGCCCGGATATATCAGCGAAAAAATATTTGATGTGGCATTTGCAGGGACAGTACCCGTGTATTTAGGGGCCAGAAATATTGCTGATTATGTGCCCAAAGAATGCTTTATTAATGCCGATGATTTTGCCTCGGTGGCGGATATTCATCAGTTTATCAGCACGATGAGTGATAAAGACTATCGGAAGCGGTTGCAGGCGATTCATGACTGGTTGGAGGGGTATAAGGGGCCTTT
>JBAQUW010000206.1:0-5244 GCA_049297755.1 Alphaproteobacteria bacterium | reverse complement strand
GTGGTGAGCCCCACCAATTTTGCGGCACCAGTCGCCATGCTGCACAAGTATGCTCCGCTAAGAAGCATCAAAATGCCCATGACGTGGAGGAAGTCTTTAGGAGCACAGACGTGCGTCCCGAAGGTGTTCTTGCCACAGAAGCTGGTTTGAAAACCATCGGCGATACCGATGGCGAACAAGCCAGCGTACATGGCGCAAGCAAGAAGAACGGCAGCGAGCCCGTTCTCCTTCCTGTATAACGCCCACACGCCAGTGGCGCCGAGCGACAAGCAAGCGACGTAAGACATCAGCATAGAATGCTCCTCTGAAAAAAGCTGATGATTCACAAGGCCGGATGGCCAAGTGGGGCATATATAAGGTTGTTGGTTTGTTGTTGCAAGGCCTGCTTGCTTAAATAAAGCAAATCCCTTACATTCAAACGGTTATAGGGGAAAATATGATGAATACTGCCACACCAAAAGCCGCTGCCACCAAAACCGCCAGTACCCCCACGCGCGCCGAGAATTACCCTGAATGGTACCTGCAAGTGGTGAAGGAAGGTCAACTGGCCGAAAACAGCAGCGTGCGCGGCTGCATGATTATTAAGCCATGGGGCTATGCCCTGTGGGAGAATATGCAACGGGTGTTAGACGGCATGTTTAAAGCCACAGGCCATAAAAACGCCTACTTCCCCATTTTTATCCCAGTGAGTTTGATGAGCAAAGAGGCTGAACACGTGGACGGTTTTGCCACCGAATGCGCGGTGGTAACGCATCATCGCTTGGAAAAAGGCCCCGATGGTAAACTCCACCCCGCAGGAGAGCTGGAAGAGCCGTATATTGTGCGCCCCACCAGCGAAATGATTATCAACGAAGCCTTTGCCAAATGGGTGCAAAGCTACCGCGATTTGCCGCTGCTGATTAACCAATGGTGCAACGTGGTGCGGTGGGAAATGCGCACGCGGTTGTTCCTCCGCACCGCCGAATTTTTATGGCAGGAAGGCCATACCGTGCACGCCACAGCGGAAGAAGCCAAGGCCGAAGCCCACAAAATGCACGATATTTACGCCCATTTTATGGAAGACTGGCTGGCTATGCCTGTCATCAAAGGCCGCAAAAGCGAGAGCGAGCGCTTTCCGGGTGCTGATGATACCCTGACATGCGAGGCCATGATGCAAGACGGCAAAGCTCTCCAAGCGGGCACCAGCCACTTTTTGGGGCAGAACTTTGCCAAAGCGGCAGGTATTCAGTTTTTGGATAAAGATGGCACGCAAAAAACGGCGTGGACCACCAGTTGGGGCGTTTCCACCCGCATGATTGGCGGCATGATTATGTGCCACAGCGACGATGATGGCTTGATTTTGCCGCCCAAACTGGCGCCCGCCCATGTGGTTATTCTGCCTTTTTTGAAGGGCAACGAGGGTGATGCCGCTATCATTACCTACTGCGAAAACCTGAAGAAGGCATTGGAGCACAAAACCTACTTTGGCCAGCCCGTGCGGGTGGAACTGGACGACCGCGATATTGGCAGCGGTGCCAAAAAATGGGAATGGGTGAAAAAGGGTATTCCGCTGCGCGTGGAAGTGGGCGCCCGCGAAGTGGCCGAGGCGACTGTGAGCCTGAGCGCCCGCGACAAGCCAGCCAATGAGAAACAAACCATGCCTGAAAGCCAGCTGGTGGACGATGTGGTGATGTTGCTCGATGGCATTCAAAGTGCCTTGTTCGCCCGCGCGCAAACCTTTGCCGAGCAACATACGCGCACCGATATTGCCGATAAAGCGGCCTTCTACAGCCACTTTAAGGGCGAAGACGTGAAAGGTTTTGTGCTGGCCCCATGGGATGGCGACCCCGTGCTGGAAAAACAACTTAAAACCGATTTGGCCGTGACTGTGCGCTGCTTGCCCCTGAAAGGGCAAGAGGAAGCGGCAGGCAAAATGTGTGTATTAAGCGGCAAACCCGCCAAATATATGGCTGTTTTTGCGAAGGCGTATTAGAGGGTTGCCTCTGGCTCTTGAAACAGCCTTGCCGCTTCTTGGAAAAGTGAGCGGAGCTTGTTTTCAAATTCAGAACCTTCTCTTTTGTGCCGTGGGGTGTTGTTTAATAAATCCCTCACTGTTGAACCAAGCTCTTCGTTTTCAGGTTGAATGAGGGCACGATGGTGCGCAAGGCCTTTTGCGACCATTTCTGGGGTTATATGATCTAAGTTGCATAAGATATCTCGTTCTTCTGGGAGAGTTTTGCTATTGGCTACAGGGTCTGCCGCTGAATCGGCAAATTCTTGATGCGCAATTTTTTGAAGCATTTCTCTGCACAATGGGCTTGTGGTGAGCGCTGCGGTGAGGGTTTGAAAACGGAGAATTGCATCATCATAAAAAGCAAAATTTTCTCTGTCGTTAACACCTTGTGTAACATGATGCTCAGTTGCAGAATTTACAGTTTGGCAGGCATCAATTGCTTGATATGTTTGTACTAACTTAGCAAAAACCCCAGAGCTTTCATTAGAATAATGCGCAAATTTGGCCATTCCAGCGGTAAGGGTATTGCGGTTGAAATCGGTTGTTTCCCAAGAAAAATTGGCGGTTTTTTCGCTGAACGCCAATAAGGCAACGGCTGAATAGAATGCTTTGTCATCGTAGCCTGCCATGCTCATAAGCAATGGAGCTTCATCCAGAAAAGCCTTGGTTTTTGCCAATTTTTCGTCGGTGTATCTATCCTTAAATTGAAGCACATGGTCATATTCACGTTGCATTTTTGCTAGGTGAGCTTGCTGTTCTTGTAATGTCGTTTCAGATTTTTGCAGCTCACGAGATACCAAGTTGGCATAGCTTTGAATCATATCTTGGGCGGATTTATCAACGGTCATCGCTCATTTCCTTTGCTTTAATAATAGTATAGGGCGGTAAAGTGAAATAACAAGAGTGCAAACAAAAAACCGCCCCAAAGGGGCGGCAGGTTAGGCGCATAGCTGTTGGCGGGCGGCCAAGAAGGCGTCTTCAAAGCCTTCGGTAATATGCAGCTTCAGGGTGTATGGGTGGCAGGATAGGTGGTTTTTTCGGCGCCAAATGACAATAACAGGAATGGCCGCAGGGTTGAGAAACACCGCGTGGGCAGGGCGTTGGTAAATGCCGTGGCCTGTGGTGGCAAGGCTCAGGCCAGCAAATACCAGATGTTTATCGTGCACGGGCGCGTGGGGGTAGGGCAGGCGGGTGCCGTTGGCCAGGTGTTGCCACCAGCCGTCGGCGCCTGCGCTTATGTAGATGAGGGGTGAGGGCGTGGGCATGAGAGCCTCCGTCAACAGGTGAAGATATGGCGAATAAATCCTTTTAAGTATACAAAAGTCTTTTGTCAAGCGGGCTAGTAAAAAGGCGCATTTTCCTGTACATACAGGGGGTGAATTTTACCTTGTCCATCATTCTGCGTTATCTCCGCGCCCGCAGGGGCTTCACCCGTGTGGTGACAGGCTTTAGCGTGGGTGGCATTGTGCTGGGGGTTGCGGCTTTGATTGTGGTGATGGCGGTCATGGCGGGTTTCCGTGAAGAATTATTAGGCCGCATTTTGGGCATGAGCGGCCATGCCACGGTGGTCACCCCCGGATTATCCAGCACCAACTATGCCGAGCTTGAAGCCAGCCTGCGCGCCATTCCCACCGTGGTGAAGGTAGAGCCCATTGTGCAAGGCCAAGCCATGCTTTCTGCCAAGGGCAGGGCAGGGGGTGGCTTTGTGCGGGGCATGAACTTTGCGCAAATACCTGCCGTGATTAAAGACAATATTGTGGATGGTGCGCTGGCCACCTTAAGCCAACCCCACACCGTGGCCATTGGCGAAGAACTGGCGCGCCAACTGGGTATTGTGGCGGGCGATGTGGTGACGCTGCTCTCGCCCGATGGGGCGCAAACGGCCATTGGGTTTATTCCCCGCATGGTGCAAGTGCGCGTGGGCGCGTTGTTTGATACGGGCAGCCAAATTTACGACCGTGCTTTGGTGGTGGCGCCACTGCCTTTGGCGCAGCAATTGTTTAAGCTTGGTTTGGGGTATTCGGGCGTAGAAGTCATGGTGCAGAACCCTATGCAAATCAGCATGGCGAAGGAAGCGATTCAAGCTGCAACGCCGCTCGGCACCGTGGTGCAAACGTGGGAGGAAACCAATAAACCGTTTTTCTACGCGCTGCAAATTGAGCGCATGACCATGTTTATTATTCTCTCCCTCATTATTCTGGTGGCGGCCTTTAACATTATTACGGGGCAGATGATGCTGGTGACCGATAAAATAGCCGACATTGCCATTCTCCGCACCATGGGCGCCACGCGCGCGCAGGTGCTGCGCATTTTTCTGTTGAACGGCCTGCTGTTGGGCTTAGGCGGCACGGCGCTGGGCTTAGGTTTGGGTGTGCTGATTGTGGAAAATCTCACCACCATTGTGGGCGGGTTGGAAGCCTTTACGGGAACCAAAATTTTTGCAGGCGATGTCTATCCCATCGATACCATGCCCGCCCGCTTGGTGTGGTTGGATGTGGCGGCGGTGCTGGGCATGAGCGTCACCCTCACCGTACTGGCCAGCTTTTACCCCGCCTGGCGCGCCAGTAAGTTAGAACCCGTGGAGGGCTTGAAATGAGTACTGTGCTGGAACTTTCAAACCTCTCCAAAACCTATGGCGGCGCTACCCCCATACCCGTGTTGCAAGGGGTGAATTTGACCATTGCTGCGGGCGAAAGTGTGGCCGTGATTGGCCAAAGCGGCAGCGGCAAAAGCACGTTGTTGCATGTGGCGGGCCTGCTGGATGTGCCCACCAGCGGCGACGTGGCGGTGAATGGCATCAATGTAAAAGGCAAAAGCGAAGCCGCCTTGGCCGCCATCCGCAACAGTACGTTTGGTTTTGTGTACCAGCACCACCACATTTTGCGCGAGTTTACGGCCTTGGAAAACGTGATGATGCCCGCCCTGATTGCTGGCAAAAGCAAAGCGGCCTGCCATGCACGGGCGACAGAGTTATTGGAAAGCGTCAACCTCACCCCCCGTGCCAGCCACTTGCCCAGCCAGCTTTCGGGCGGGGAGTGCCAGCGCGTGGCCGTGGCCCGCGCCCTGATGAACCAGCCCAAATTGTTACTGGCCGACGAACCAACCGGCAACCTCGACCCCCGCAACGCCGCCCAAGTGGCCGATATGTTCTTTCACTTGGTGGACAAAGAGCGTATGGCTCTGCTGCTGGTGACGCACAACGAAGCCTTGGCGGCACGCTGCCAGCGGGTGTATCGCATGGAGCAGGGGAT